>NZ_CAXCAM010000031.1:0-30498 GCF_963980585.1 uncultured Ilumatobacter sp. | reverse complement strand
CTCGTTGTCCTCATCGACGGGGCCAGGGCCGAACTTGAGCGAATTCGACAATATTTCGGTCGTCAACCCGCCGGGAACGTCGGCTCGATCGATTGCTCGGCAACGATGGCCATCAATCGACCGTGCTCAGCATCGTCGACGGCCACGGCCTCGTCGATCAACATCACCGGAATGTCATCGCGAATTTCATACGACCGAGAGAGCCGCGGGTTGTAGAGCATCGACTCAGACTCGATGTAGTACAGGGGCCCCTTGTCTTCGGGACAGGCCAAGATTTCCAGCAACGCGAGTGACAGTGACATTTCTGCAGCGTAGACGCCGAACCGACCAATTTTCAGCTCTTCAGGACCAACGGCTTCGGGCCACCCACCAGAGGGTCGGAACGAAACTCAGGCCGTGATCGAGCCCAGTAGCGCTGCCACGCGGTCGTCGCACGAGTCGCGGTCTGCAGCCTCAAGATTCAACCGCAGCAGCGGCTCTGTGTTGGACGGCCGGAGATTGAACCACCACTCGCCACAGTTGACGGTGAGCCCATCGAGTCGATCCTGCTCACATTCGGCGTATTCGCCGCTGACACGTTCGATCACGGCCAACGCGTCATCGACCTCGGTATTTATCTCTCCGCTTGCCGAGTAGCGCTCGTAGGGGCGGCGGACCTCTGAGAGCGGAACGCCACTCCGGCCTGCTTCGGCCATTACCACGAGTGATGCAATCAGTCCGCTATCGGCGTTGTAGTTGCGCGCGAAGTAGTAGTGCGCCGAGTGCTCACCACCGAAGACCGCTCCTGTATCTGCCATCACCTGCTTGATGAAGGAATGCCCGACCTTTGTCCGAATCGGCACGCCACCGTGCTCGCGCACAACTTCGGGGACGGCCCGCGAGCAGATCAGGTTGTGCAGAATCGACGCGCCAGGGTTTTGGCGCAGAGCAGCGACCGCCAACAACGCAGTCGTGGTCGAACCGCTCATCCCCTCACCCTGCTCGTCGACGACGAACACGCGGTCAGCGTCACCGTCGAAGGCCAGCCCGATGTCAAATCCACCGCTCGTGACGCGCGCCCGCAGGTCGCGCTGATTGGCTGGTTGCAGCGGATCGGCAGGATGATTTGGGAAAGTTCCGTCGAGTTCGGGGTACATGACCTCAAGTTCGACGTTGGCCAGCCGTTCAAACACGGCAGGAACGACCAGGCCGCCCATGCCGTTGGCGGTGTCGGCAACGACCTTCATCGGCCCAATGTCGTCGAGATCGACGAACGTGAGCACGTGCTCGGCAAAATCGTCGAGGACGTTGCGCTCGACTCGCGTGCCTGCGCGCGCTGCGGGCCTCGGCGTCGTTCCGTCGAGTACTTCGGCGGCGACCCGCTTGACGTCGAGCAGCCCAGTGTCGACGCCGACGGGCCGAGCCCCCGCCATGCACAGCTTGACGCCGTTGTATCCGGCGGGGTTGTGGGATGCGGTGAACATCGCTCCTGGCGCATCGAGAATGCCCGACGCGTAATACATCATGTCGGTTGACCCAAGTCCGATATCGACCACGTCAAGGCCTTGATCGAGCAGCCCTCGCGAGAACGCTTCAACGAATTGCGGGCCGGAGGGCCGCATGTCGCGAGCAATGACCACCTGCTCTGCAGTACTGGCCTGGCGGATGTGGATGGCGAACCCGACTCCGAGGGCGTGGGCCACGTCAGCGTTGAGCTGATCGGGAACCGTGCCGCGGATGTCGTACGCCTTGACGACCTGGTCGAGTACTGACATAGACCCGGGCGAGGCTACCGATGCTTGACGGTCAATCCGATGGCGGCTGGGGTGACCTGGCGACGCCATCGCCGTCATCGACCCCCAACGGGTTGGGAACATCGCTGGGCTGAGTGTCAATGAGCAGGTCAGATGCGCCGCCCGGCTCACTTGAGTCAGCGAGCGGGTTCGGCAAGTACATCGGTGTCGGATCCGGTACTTCATCCATCGGACGAGAAGGCGCCCAGACGTCCGGGACGACAGCCACCTCGCCAGTCAAACTGCCGTCGACGTCGTCGCCATGGAGGTCGTTGCCGGTGCCGTTCGATCCCCAGCTTGGGAACTCGCCGGCGAACTGCAGATCACCCCGACGCCGCCAGAAGAAACACAGCCCAATGCCGAGCACGGTGAGGCCGTAGAAGAACCAGTCAAGGCTTGTCTTCTGGTACTCCATGCGCACATCAGTACTTGTCGGCACGACCACCATGTGGTTGGGCGACACTCGATACGGACCGTCTGCGCCGCTCACGGCCCAGTTCGGGAAGTAGCTCACGCGTACCAGGACCGGCACGCCGATCTGGTCAACGCTGAACTCGACAGACTGCTGCCCAATTTGAACGTCGGACACCTTGATCTGGGGCAACGCCACCGGTTCGATCTCTTGCACCGGCAGGACGTAGTCGACGTTTCGGCTGCGCTCCCCCGGTTCGCCGACGCGAACATCCATGTCAATCTCGACGTCAATACGCTGCCAGTCGTCGGGCCCGCTGTCGGCGGGGATCGCGGCCCAATCGTCCTGACGCTGGAACCAGCTGGTGCCCAGTTCGAGGTTGCGTTCTCGCTGGTCGCCCGCACGTTCGTTGACGACCACCGGCTGCACGCTCAGCGGTTCGACGATATTGGAACCGATCAACTCGTAGATGTCCCACGGAGCGGAGGTGGTGATGAACCGCAGTTCGTCCTGTTGTGACGCTTCGGCCTTCGCCGGGTCCGTGCGGACCATGAGGTATCGGACGCCGAGGTCAAGCATGTGCTGCACCCCAACCTCGGCATTGTTGTTGACGTATCGCAACTCGCGCACAGGATTCGACGAGCTTTCAGAGACCGCCGCGGCAGTGATGAAGTGGTACGGCGTGGTGCCAGAGGCCTCGAAGAAGAGGCCCTCCATCGAGCCGATACAGCCATCTGTCCAGTGCGGCAGCAGCATCAAGGCCATCGTCGTGCCGTATTGACCGTTGTCGGCGTTGTTCTCCCAGAGCGCTCGGCCGCAGCCGTTGGTCTCTCCAATGTCGGTCATCTCGGTGACGACCGCGTGGTACTCAGGGAACTGTGTCCGCGCCTCGTACCCGCCCCAGTTGTAGCGAGTCCATCCGTCGGCTACTGCGCGGCCGGCGTCGGGTGACTTCTGGATCGGCCCCCACGCATAGGTGGTGGTAGCGGCAGTGTCGTCGGTTCCTGCGGTCACCACCACACGGCCGTCGAACGGCAAGGTCTCATACATGAAGCCGAACACGGTGAGGCAGCTGAGGCCGATCGCACCGGCGGCAAACGCTGATTCATATGAATTCAGTTCCCGATCTGCCATTCGCTGACGGGCCAGGTTGATCATCCAGGTGATCACTTCGAGGGCACCGATCATCATCAGGAAATACCTGAGGAGATAGATGAATGGAAGCAGGCGAGGGTTCCACAGCAGGCCGATGCCCGGCAGGCTGTCGCGTGCGATGTAGACCCCGACGACAAACAGCAAGGTAATGATGCCGAGCGCAACGCCGGTCAGGTTCCGTCGCACGATCATCGCCGCAAAGCCGATGATGGCCAGCGTCGTGATCAAGATGTCGAGGCCGGTGGTGAGCGGGAAGAACATGTCCCAGAACGAGTCGCTCGAACCGCTCGGCCTGAATCCGTACTTCATGTCGGTCATGAACTCGTGCCCGAACAGGAAGGGACCGACCCACCACGCGGAGAGCAGCAGGGTCGTGACGCCGGTCGACACCGCGTACCAGGCGCGTTTGCTGTCCATCCACACCAGCGACATGACGATTGCCGCGACCGCAACGAAGATCAGCACGATGCCGTGCGACACCGCGGCAAGCGACAGCACCACGGCGGTCCACACCCGGAACCGGCCAGTGCGCAGGCCGTGCGCGAGGAGCCCAAGACCGAGAACGGCCAGCGTGAGCGCGATCGAGAACGAATACTCGCCGGCCATTGTCGACTTGACGTTGCCGCCGTAAATTTCGAAGCTTTCATCGAGCAGGAAACACAGCCCGCCGAACGCAAACAGTTCGGGGATCGGGTGACGGAAGTTGGCGAGGCGACCAAACGCCCAGCAGGCCAGCGGGAACGTCAACAGCCCAGATGCAGCGACGATCTTGAACGCAACGCCGTAGGCGACGAACGGAACGGCATCAAGCGCCACGATTGCGAGGGCGGGAATGACCATGTAGAAGCGATAGAGCGGAAGCCCGCCATACCAGTCCATGCTCCAACCGCTGAGCTGGAAGTTCGGGAGAAAGTGATCTCGAAGGAACGCAGGGGCCCAAACGTGGGCACCCATGTCGCCCCCGGTGGGTGTCGTGTTGTCGAGCAACAAATCACGACTGGGCGACAGTGGATTGAAATGGACGATCAGCATCATCACGACCGTGGTCGTGACGAGCGTCGCCGATGTGACCAGCACCCGCGCCACCCGTTCGTTGGTCCACTCTCGGTTCCACCAGGCGAGTGGGCGCCGGACGATCCGCTGGCCGATGCGATGCGCCAGCGTCGGAACGATTGGGTCGGCGACCAAGCTGTCGCTGACCACATCGTCGACGATCAACGTCTCGTCAACGTCTTCTGCCACTTGGCGATCGCGTGAGTCAATGCGCTGCACGCCGTCGTCTCGCAGCTGATGGTCGAGTTGGATGTCGAGGTCGTCGAACTCGACTTCGTCGGCAGCTTCACCGTCTGCGCCCGGTCCCGCCCCGATCCGATCGGGACCAACATCTTGTTGCGGCTCATCGCCAGCGTCGTCGTGCCGACGCGTCGTCATGTCGTCAGTCATCTGGCTCGGTCACCAGTTCGAGCGGCATTCGCCGCGATGCAGTCGCAGGTGATCGTCATACAGGGTGTCCATTCTGACAAAGACGACGCCGACCGAGGTGGCAGCTCGCAATTGTTCACAGCACGAGCAACAATCCGGTCAGGTTGAACCCGATGTGCGCCATGATCGACATGCCCAAACGTCCGGTGAGCATCGCGGCCACACCGACAATCAGGCCGAAGACAAAGAGTCCCGGGTACTCGATTGGGCGGAGGTGGATGGCGGCAAACAAGGCCGCGACGCCAACGACGACGACCACGTGATTGAAGCGAGCAAGTAGCGAGCGTTGGAGCAGCCCGCGGTAGAAGAGTTCTTCGACGATCGGCGCACCAAACACGACCAGGACAAAGAGCACGACGGTGGTCACACCTGAGGCTCGGTCGACGAGCCCCTCCGCATTTCGCCGCAACTCGTCATCGGCGAACGTCCCTGGCCACAGGGCCCCGAGCGGCAGATACACGACGCGGATGACCACGAGCTGGGCAAGCACGCCGATGCCCAGTCCGAGCAGATCAATCGGCAAGACCCGAATACCGAAGTCCTCGACGGGGTCGGCGGTGCCGTGACGAGCCGACACGATCCACATGCCGCTGACGTAGGCAAACCACGCGGCACACAACACCACGGCCAGAACCCCAATCGGCGTGTCCGATCCCCCGGTCTCACCGAAGACGCCGAGCATGATGACCGACAGCACCTGTGCGGCGAACCACGCGGCGATGAAGGCGAACACCGCGGTCTTGGCATCGATGGGCGGCGACGATTCGGCCGGATGGATCGCATCGCGCACACCGAATCCCCCAGCGGAGGGCTGCACCGGTCCAGTCATCGCCGAAACGCTAACTGCGCCGCACCGTCCTCGGACTTCTGCGGCCGCGTCATGTCTGCGCTGTCCGGAAGTTTCGTCATTCGGTCCTCTGGCGGCCGCTCACGATTCGTTGGGGCCAAGGGGCTCGGCGACGAAGTTGAGCCTGCACAATCAAGGCTTCTCGCAACGCCGGGACCGGCGCAGCTGGCCGCTGTCAGGAAGCGACGAGGTCGAGATGCCGGGACGGCCGGCGATCGTCGAGGTGCCAGCCGGACGGCACCGACAGGCGCTCAGCATGACGCGCACACATGTCGTAGGTATGCGGATCGCGCTCGGCCGACAGCACCTCGAGCCAGGCGCGGGATTGCCCGTAGTCGTAGGTGAGCGTCACTTCGGCACGCTCAGAACAGCCGGTGCGCGTGCACTGACGATTGGAGATCACTGCAACGGCCGGACGAACGTGTTCGCCGGTGTAGTGATTGGTGAGTTTGCGAGCCCCAACTGCTGCACGTGACGTCATGAGAAAATCGTAGAACGAGCAGCCCGCTCAGTGGTGGATGGTCACCCCTCGCGCGAAACTTCGCGCGTCACGCGCGTGGATGCTGCGTTCACAACGGCAAACCGTCACCCTTGGTGAGGTGGGATGAGGAGCCGCCTTTCGCGAACGTTTCGCGTCGGTGTGCATCCTGTCGCACACCACGATCTGGCATGACCGCTGTCCTGCCGTATCATGGCGCAATGAGCAACCTGCCCCCTCCTCCGCCCCCGCCGCCTCCTGGCCGCGGCCGCGGCCAGCAGAAGAGCAACAAGGACGCCAACTCGAACAAGTCGCCGAACAACGGCTCGGGCAATGATCTGAATCCGGACGGCTCCACTCCCAAAGGGCCAGGCACATGGCCGAAGTGGACGATCTGGGCAATGATCGGCGTGCTGGCTGCTGTCATCCTCGTGCCGACGTTATGGCCCAGCAACAACGGCGAATCACTCGAATACTCCGAGTGGCGCGAGCAAGTCATCGACGGCAACATCGCCACCGCTGAGATCAACACCGGCAGCGGCAAGATCACCGGCGAGTTCACCAACGAAGACAATTACAACACCTCGGGTGGCGGTGAGCGCGGCGTGTCGGAGGCTGACGAAGCCTTGATGCTCGAGAACAACGTCAAATTCAAGTTCATCCCGCCGAGCAACAACTGGTTGTTCGGGCTGTTGTCGATCATGCTCCCATTGGGCCTCATCGTGTTGTTCTTTGTCTGGATGCAGCGCCGTGCCCAGGGCCAAATGGGTGGCGTGATGTCGATCGGCAAGAGCAAGGCGAAGGCTTACGACTCCAGCCGTCCATCGACCACGTTCGACGACATCGCCGGATACGCCGGCGTCAAGCAGGAAATCACCGAGGTTGTCGACTTCCTGCGGATGCCCGAGCGTTTCCATGAGATCGGTGCACGCGTGCCCAAGGGAATCCTCCTCGTGGGTCCTCCGGGCACGGGCAAGACCCTGTTCGCTCGAGCAGTCGCCGGAGAAGCGGGCGTCGGCTTCCTCAGCGTCACCGGCTCCGACTTCATGGAGATGTTTGTCGGTGTCGGCGCAAGCCGCGTCCGTGACCTCTTCCAGCAGGCCAAGCGCATGGGCAAGGCCATCATCTTCGTCGACGAGATCGACTCGATCGGCCGCAAGCGCGGTGCCGGCATGGGTGGCGGCCACGATGAACGTGAGCAGACGCTCAACCAGATGCTCGCCGAGATGGACGGCTTCGAAGCGACCGAGGGCATCGTCATCTTGGCAGCCACCAACCGCCCCGACATCCTCGACCCAGCGTTGCTGCGCCCCGGTCGTTTCGATCGTCAGATCATCGTCCCGCTGCCCGAGTGGAGCGAGCGCAAAGCAATCCTTGAGGTCCACAGTCGCGACAAGCAGATGGGGCCCGACGTCGACATGGACACGATGGCCCAGGCCACACCGGGCATGTCGGGTGCCGACCTCGCCAACCTCGTCAACGAAGCTGCACTCGTCGCAGTTCGTCGCAACAGCAAGCAGATCGAGCGAATCGACTTCGAGAATGCCCGAGACCGCGTCATGCTCGGCGCCCGCCGCGAGTCAATGATCCTCAGCGCCGAAGAGAAGAAGGCCACAGCGTTCCATGAAGGTGGCCACGCGCTCCTCGCGACGGTGCTCCCCCACGGCGACCCACTCCACAAGGTCACGATCTTGCCCCGAGGCATGGCCCTCGGCGTTACCTGGTCGCTTCCGCAGGAGCGTCACACGTATTCGAAGGAGTACTTCGAGGACACCATTTGCAAGGCAATGGGCGGCCGCGTCGCCGAAATGATCGTGTTCGGACATCTCAACTCCGGTGCAGCCAACGACTTGGAACAGGCCACGGGAATTGCTCGCCGCATGGTGCGCGAATGGGGCATGAGTGACCGCGTCGGCCCGCAAGCCTGGAGCAGCCAGCAGGCCACCTTCCTCGGCGACGACCTCATGTCCTCAGGCCGCGAGTACTCCGACGACACCGCGAAGCTGATCGACGAAGAGATCGCGCGCGTGCTGACCGACCAGGAAACGCGTGCAACTGAGATCATTCGCCAGCACGCGAAAGGCCTCGAACTCATCGCCGAAGCACTGCTTGAGCACGAAACAATCGACGGCCCCGAGGTCGCCCGACTGATTCAGCAGGGCCTTCCCGACAACGTCCCCGTCCGCTCAACACCTCAGTGACGGCGGGGTCGGGACGAGCCGTCGCTCAGACAACGCCGAGTGACGCACAACGCCAGTCAGTGCCCAGGCGCTGAACCCGGTTCCCGGGCTTCGGCCACAGCTGCCCACATATCGGTGGCATTGACCGGGCCGAGAAAGTGCTTGCGAGTGACGCCTTGTGCATCGCTCACGACGAGCGTCGGCACGGCATCGATCTTGTACTTTTCGTGCAGCGCTCGTGCATCGCCGTACTCGACGACAGCAACAGCCACTTCACTGGATTCGAGGATCGCGGCCCGCTCGGCCACGCCCGCACACACGTCGCACGTCGCTGAACTGAAGACCGCCACCAACCATGGCGCATCGGGACGGACGAAGTCGGCGCGGTCGAGTTGTTGTGGCACGTTGTACTCGCGCTGGGTGGGGGCGTCGGCGGTCCGCCGCTGCCGACTGACCAGGGCAACGACACCCACAACGGCGATGAGCACTGCGGCAATGATGAGACGTTCCATCGAGGCTTCAGGCTAGGTGCGAGCGCGGCCGATGCAATTCGCATCAAAACCCGCCGATCAGGCCACGCGGCTTCGACTCGATCCCGACGGGAACGTCATCGCCACGACGAGCGCGCTCACTGCGTAGCAGCCGCTGACGAACCACCACGCCAGGTGATAGTTGGCAACGACCGTGTCGCCAGCCCCTCTGGAGATGATGGCGATCGCGACCGAGATACCCAAGGCGTAGAACACCTGCTGCGTCGTTCGAATCATCGCGTTGGACGTCCCGAACTTGGCGGGCTCAACGTCCGCCAGCCCAGCGCTCGCCCAAGTGGCGATCGTGGCCCCGACACCGATTCCAACCAGCACGGACATCGGCACAAATCGATTCCACACCGCCGGCTCGCCCGTGAGCACGAGTCGATACCCGAGGTAGCCGGCAGCACAGCAGAGGCTGCCGACCGTGAGAATCCAGCGATGGCCGACACGATCGGCCCACCTCCCGGCAAACGGCGACACCGCCGCGGCAATGAGCGGGCTGAGCATCAACGCCGCGCCGGTCGTGACCAACGACTGGCCCCACAGCTCCTGCAGGAGCAGAGAGTTGACCAAGAAGCCCGAGGTGAAGGCCATCGAGTAGAACGCTAAGCCGAGATTTGTACTCGAAAACGATCGATGCCTGAACAAGTCGAGTTCGATCAGAGGTTCGTCCTGATGAGCAGAGCGACGGACCAACGCCGCGATCAGGGCGATGCCGACGATGAACAACGCGACGGTGGTGGGGTCCGTGAGGCCAGCCGACTCGGACCGCACGATCGCGAACATGACCGCTGCAACACCGGCCGTTCCCAACGGCACGCCGAGCAGGTCAACACGACCGGTTGCGGCCGGGTCCTTGGACTCGGTCAGCAGCTTCGGCGCAATCGCCAGCACGATGAGACAGAGCGGCACGTTGATGAGAAAAATCCCTCGCCATGACCACGCGTCGGTGATGAACGCGCCCAGCGCCGGTCCGGCAACTGCGCCCAATGCTCCCGTCGCTCCGGTGATTCCAATGACCGTGGACCGCTTGTGCGCCGGAAACGCAGGGAGCACCACAGCGATTGCCGTCGGCGAAATAATCGCACCTCCGACGCCCTGCACGACGCGCGCCGCAATCAGCAGCCCTGCGCTCGGTGCCAGACCAGACAGCATCGACCCGAGCATGAAAATGGCCACACCGGGAAGAAAGAGCCGTTTGCGTCCGAGGCTGTCGGCGTAACGACCGGCCACCATGAGCAACGACGCAACGGTGATGTTGTAACCGGAGATCACCCACCCCAACGTCGCGTCTGATACCTCAAAGTCATCACGAATTGACGGGAACGCAACGTTGACCGCGGCGACATCGATCACGACGAGGAAGAAGACCAAGGTCGTCACCCCGACGGCCATCCAAGCGTCGCGTCCCGGTTCGGGCATCGCGTTCGGATCAACCATCGGTTCGCTCACCGTCACTGACCGTACCCCTGCAGCGGGATCCTCTCCGACCGGCCCGCGCCCCGGCGAGAAGAGGTCAGAAATCAGAAGCGGGCAGCGCCCATGAACCCGAACGCCCCGAAAGCTCTCCGCCCCGTTCGAGCGACCGCTCGATGAAGACACGGTTCGAGGCGTTCACGATGAGTTCTTGCCCCAGCGCATCAGGTGCGACGAGGTCGATCGTGAGCACGGCGCCAGGTCCGAGCGGAATATCGGTGAGACTCGGAATCGCCGACGGGCCACCAGGGCCAACCGCTTCGATCGTGATCGTCGCCTGCTCCTGATCGACGTTGTAGACGACCAGGGCGGCCTCCGTCGGCTCGGTCGGTCCGATGCCGACATGCCAGCGGTTTGCCACAAACCCATCGGGCCGTGGCGGTGCACCTTGCACGACGCTGGTGGCGATGGTCTCGCCGAACGGTCGCGTGAGGACGCGTTCCACAACCACCGAGGGGTCCGACAACGTCGAAAAGACAATCGCATGGCGCCCATTCGGGATGCGCGTCGCGAAGAACCCGGAATCGGACGTGGCATCAGCGGCGTCGTCGGCACCTTCGAACGGCGCGAACACCACCACCTGGCGCGCCGGGACCTCGATGGGGGCGAACCCGCCGCCATCAAACTCCAAAGGGAGCCCTAAGAAGAACGGCGTGACCGAGACGTCGTTGTCGGTCGGGTTGTAGATCGAGAAGGTCTCGGTGACGCCTTCGCCGCGTTCGCCATCGGCGAACCACCACTGGTCGCGCAGCGCTGGTGCCGCCAACGAGACGTCGTAGCCAAGGCGGCCCGCGCCCGTGAAGTGTTGTGCTCGACCCACAACGAGACGACCACTCCGAGTCGTGACGCTCGCCGCAATGATCGGCTCGTCACGGTTTCCGAGCTCGGCAATCGAAATCACCTTCACCGACTTCGGTGGAACCGAGAATCCTTTGAACGCGTTGGGCTCACTGAAGCCGGACTCGGTTGAAAACGTGAGGTCGGTCAAAACGAGGTCGTCGTACGGGTTGGTCAGCACGAGCGTCTCGGTGCTCCCCCCTGCCGTGAAACCATCGGCGAGGTGCCATTCGCTCGAGGTGTCATCCGCGCATGGGGTGACGGAGTCGCCAGCGGGATGATTGGCCACCTGCTCGACAAACCCCTGCCCGCCATCAATCTCGACGACCACACTTGCAAACGCCGCCGTGACGAACGCATCGACATCGATCGTGCTCTGGGACCACGCGCCCACGCTGAAGCTCTGCTCGGCTGCAAGTCCCTCAGGACTGAGCACGGTGAACCGACCTTCGAGCACATCGCTGGCACGATTGGAAATCACGACCGAACCGCCGACGCCGTCCTCGCCAGTCGCCGGCACTCCGGGACAGAACCAGCTGCCGGTCAACGAACCGATGTCCGTCACCGATGGCATCCACGTACCCGCCGGCGATGAGAACACCGGAGCCGGCCGCTCCTCGGTGTTTCGCCCAACGACGACGAGGGCGATCATGCCGGCCAACACGATGATGAAAGCAGGAATCGAGCGGCGGTTCATCGGTCGCCCTCGTTCTGATCCCCAGCCGACTCATCGACCCTGCCGTCAGTCAGATCGGCGTCCACCTGCTCGGCATCAATGGACTCGATCTCGTCGCCCATGTCGTCATCATCGTGATCGTTGGCCTCGTCGATTTCGCCGCCGACATCGTCGGTGTCGTTGCCGTCGCCGTCGGCGATCGGGAGCACCTGGGCTCGGGCAACCTGCCCAGTCATGTCAAGACCCGGATCGAGGACCGGCCACGCGACCGCTCCGGTGAGATCGTCGAAATCAATCAGCGTTTCGTCGGCGACGAGCGTGCCCCGGCGCCGGGCCAACGGAATGCTGACCCGTGCCGCTGCGAACAACACCGCGAGCCACAGCACCACTTGCACGAGCAACAGCAGCAATCGCAATGACGGACTCGAGTATTCGAGGACGGCATTACCCTGTCGCTCGACATCGAACGCGGTGGTCACACCGAACGCCCGGCGAGGCTCGATCGACTCCCCTTCAACGGTGAGCGACCAGTTCTCGTCGAACGGCACCGCAAGGTGAATCACACCGGGGACAACGTCGTCAGAGGATGCTGCGGTCTGATCCGCGCCGAGGAACGCCGGTGAAGCCGAGGACAGATCCGCCCGGACAAGCGCACCTGCCCCAGCCGATTCACTCGCCTCCGCCGTAGTCCCGGTCAACTGACTCACCACTGGCAACCATGCCGTGTTCGCGAAGACTTCGAGCGTCGGCAGCCCGGTCACCGAAGTCAGGTCGAGCTGGTCCTCGAGTGCTGAGATCAGGCCACCAGGCAGCGGCAGCGGTTCGGCAGTCGTCGACTCGACGTTGTCGAACTCCGGAACCACGATAAAACGAATTCCAAGCGGGGCGAGGAGTCGCCCGGCTCGCAACGTGGAAGAACTTGCCATTTGGTCGAGGGCCATCTCAACCGCATCGGCCGCATCGCTGTCAGGTGCAGCCCAACGATCTCTGATGTCGAGTGGCCTGTCGCCAATCACCGCGTACGACACGCCATCGCGATACTCGACTGCGGGAACCGGCAGCAGCCTCGCGTCGCCGACCAGCAACACGTTGTAACCACCAACACCGGGATCGATCAGCGGTCCATTCTCATTGCTCTCCTCGAGCACGCGATCCTGAGCGTCGTCGGGCAGTTGCGCCTCAATCAGCACCGAGAGCGGTGTCGTCGGGGTGTTCCATGCCCCATCGCCCAACGCAACGACACCAGGAAACACTCCGATGACAACGCCGACGCTGGCGAGCAGGCCGAGCGGCTGACGCCACCCGAACGAACCCCCGCGGACGTCCAGGTCGAATGCAGCCAACGCTGCGGCCGATGAGATTGCGAGTCCCACCGCCACCGGCGCGAGCAGCACCCCGGCCTCCGGTCCGTTGAACGGCAGCGATCCGCTGTCAGCCAAGATCGCCGCCGCGCCGAAGACGACAACCAGTAATCCGGAGCGAACCGCCCACGTCAGGCGCCAAGCGCGGCCCAGCGCGATTGCAGCAATGACGGGCACGTACAGCGCCAACGAGAGGTACGCGAAGTCGGCAATGCCGATCTGGAACGACGCCAGGTCGGCGAGACCGACACCGGGGTCGCCAATCGGTGGCGGACCGACGAGTTGCTCCCAGGACCAGGAGGGAAACCAGGGAAAGTTCAGGAGGAGCCCACCGATGGACGCTGCGATGCCTACGCCAACGTAGAGGAGCGCGGTCCGCCACGGCGCGAGCGCCAGCAGCGTCGCCGCTCCGAGCACGATGGCGATCGCGAGCGCCACAAACACCATCACCGGGGTAAACGCTGCGGCGAGTCCGATGACAAGCGCCGCTCCGGCCGTCCGACGGGTGCGTTCTGGCCAGGAAAGCGCAACGACACCGTCGGCCAGGTCAAGTGCGGCACTACGCGGGTCGGCTGTCTCGACCCCGACGGCCCGACGGATCGTGTGCACGATCCATGGCGACGAAGCGAAGGCGATGAGCACCGTCAGTCGACCGGTCGACATTGCCCCGACAACGAGCGGACTGGCTGCATAGACGACCAGTGCAGCGATTCTTGCTCGGACCGATGGGAACACGGTGGCGAGCTTCCAGACGCCGATGAGTCCGACGATCACCAGACCGATAATGAACCCGGTGTGCAGGGCACCCATCCGGAACAGCGTGAACACCGACAAGCCGGAGAGCGTGGCCCATCCGGTCGGATTGGCTGACGTTGCACCGAACCCATTGCCGTTCCAAGCGGACGTATACGACGACAGCAGAACACGCGGACTCTCGGGCATCGACAGAAACTCCCCGACGGCGGGAACCCCGCTCGAGATGAACTGCCTGCTCCCGATCAGAATCGCCGCAAGTACACCGATCCATGCCAGCACCGGTGCGGTGGTGCTGTCCTTCCACCGTCGGATGCTCGAATCTGCACCGACGAATGTTGCCGTCTCGCGGGTGCGAAGAAATCCAGTGAGCCGAGCACTGCCACGAATCTGCAGACCGAGCACCTCACGTTCGGGAACTCGACGCAATGGCTTGACCGCACGGCGACGAGCCAGGAGTGACATCGAGCGGGGCAGCAAACCGACCAGCGCGCGCAAGGACGCCCACGCTTCTCTGAGGCGTCCGGTGAAGATCCCGCCCACCAACTCGGCGAGCGTGAGCAGCACCAACTCCAAGGTTCGACCGGGCAGGCGCGTCGACCCGGTCAATGTCGCGACAGTCCGCATGCGGTGCTTGGCCTTGAGCATGCCGTGGTGCAGATCAGGTCGCCGCTTGGCCAGCTCACCGCGGTGACGTACACGAGCGGTTGGCACCACGATGACGCGGGCGCCGCTGTGATGAAGGCGCCAGCACAAGTCGATGTCGTCCCCATAGAACGAGATCGACGGATCGAAGCCACCGATTTCACGGAACAGGTCGGCACGCGCGAGCAGGAATGCCGAAGGCAGCGCGAACACATCGCGAACACCGTCGTGCTGCTCCTGATCCATCTCGCCAACTTCAACACCCACGTCGATTTCCCCAAAGCGATCGACGCCAAGCCCGACCGTCTGGAGCACGCCCGGGTCATCCCATTCGACGATCTTGGGCCCCACCATGCCGGCATTCGAGCGATAGATCTCTTCAACGAGCAGGCGAACCGCATCGGGTTCTGGAGCGACGTCATCGTGACAGAACAGGAAAAATCCCTTGTCGCCTTCGACAAGCCGCAGCACTTCATTGGCGGTCGCTCCGAACCCCAGATGAGCCCCGACGGTGCGGACGAATGCCTTTGGCATCCGCACCTTGATCCGAGTCTGCAACTCGTCGTCTGCGTCCGATGCCAGGAAGAGAAACCGAAGATTGGGGTAGTCCTGATCGGCGAGCGCGTCGATCGTCTCGTCGAACCACTCCCCCGGTTCATGCACGACGACGACCACGACGACGGGCGGCGCCTGTTGAGTTTCCAGTTCCACGATGGAGCGAGGCTAGCTGCGCTCTCTGCCGTGCCAGGGTCATGCCCGGGAGCGGCGGGGTAGCCTCTGTCACATGACGCCCTGGCACTCGGTCGACCTGACCAACTTCGACGTTGCTCCCGCTGCCCGTCGCGCTCGCAGCGTGTCGAACTCCGTTGCTCAGCGAGCTGCCGACGTCGCCAAAGATGCGACCTACGTTGGCGTTGGACTCGGATTACTCGCGTTCCAGCGCGCGCAGGTGCAGCGACGAGAAATCGAACGCGCGCTGCGCAGCTGATCTCCCACCTCGTCGTTCATGACCCCCTCAGACTCCCCCGACGCGCCGCCGTCGGCCCCCCGCGACCGAATCCCGCTACCTGAAGGCACGATTCCCGTTGGCATTGCCCTCCTCATCGCAGGCTTTGCAACGTACGCCTTCTTCAAAGTCGGTGTCGCTGCAGTCGGCGGCGATGAGGAATTCGAGCCGATCACGTCGCTGTGGTTTACCACCTTTGCCCTCGCGCCCGGCTTCTTTCTGCCCCTCGAGCAGGAACTCGGTCGGGCATTGGCCCATCGCCGCGCAATCGGTCAAGGCACACGACCCGTCGTGCGCAAGATCGTCCTGCTCGGCGCCGGACTCACCGCCCTGGTGGTGCTCGTTATTGCCGCAGCGAGCCAGCTCCTTGCCGACAGCCTGTTTGACGGCAACATGTTCATGGTCCTGGCCCTCGTGCTGGCATTCTCTGCATACGCCCCAGCGCACCTCGCTCGCGGCATCTGCTCGGGCAGCGGTCGCTTCCGCGAGTACGGCATCATCTTGGCCTCGGACGGTGTTGTGCGGATCGTGCTCTGTATTGCTCTGGCCGTTGTCGGGGTCACCGCAGCCGGCGCTTACGGGCTGGCTGTTGCCGTCTCGCCGTTGTTTGCTGTCGGCTACGTCTACATCCGCGGCGGATTGCACACTGACGACGGCCCACCCGCATCCTGGATCGAAGTCACCCCCAACCTGGGGTGGCTGCTGCTCGGCTCCATTTTTGCCGCATCGCTCCTGAACGCCGGCCCGATTGCCGCCAGCCTGCTCGCTGACGACGATCAGGCTGCGCTGGTCACGCAATTCAGCTACGGCGTACTGCTCGCGCGTATTCCGCTCTTCCTGTTCCAAGCCGTCCAGGCCGCACTGCTCCCGCGTCTGAGCCGACTTGCCGCTCGCGGCGAACTCGATGAGTTCCGATCTGGGCTGAAGAAACTGATGTACGTCGTGCTGGTCGTCGGCGTGGTCGGCACGTCAGGGGCGTTCCTGCTCGGCCCATGGGTGATCGAGATCGTCTATGACGCTGAATTGTCCGGGCGGACCCTGGCGCTCCTCGCGTTTTCCAGCGCGTGCTACATGTTGGCGTTGGCGACTGCGCAGGCGGTCATTGCCCTCAAGGGTCACGCATTGGTCGCACTGGGTTGGGGCATCGGCGCGGCCACCTTCGTCGTGGCGACCTATTTGGGGGGCGAGGAAGTCTTCCGCCGGATCGAGATCGGCCTGCTCGCCTCGTCGATCGCAGCAATGGTCAGCTTCGCAATCGCGTTGCGCTACAAGCTGCAGTCCGGGGCCACCCCCGATCAGGGCTCGATCATGGATGCCATCACCGATATGCCCTTCGAAAGCTGAAACTCCGGACGACCGTTCAGCTGCGGTTGGCTTTGGCAGCCTCGAGAGCGAGGTCGTTGTCCACCATCATCTTGACGAGTTCGTCGAAGCCGACCTTGGGTTCCCAACCGAGCACGGCCTTGGCCTTGGCTGAGTCACCGATCAACAGGTCGACTTCGGCAGGACGGAAGAACTTCGGGTCCTGGCGCACATACTGCTCCCAATCTTCGAGCCCCGCGTATGCGAATGCCTTCTCGACGAACTCCTGCACCGTGTGCGTCTCACCAGTCGAGATCACGAAATCGTCCGGCTCGTCCTGCTGCAACATCATCCACATTGCCTCGACATAATCGCCGGCGTAACCCCAATCGCGTTTCGCATCCAAGGTCCCCATCACCAACTCGTGCTGCAACCCCAGCTTGACCCGAGCCGCAGCGTTCGAGATTTTACGGGTGACGAACTCGATGCCTCGGCGCGGACCCTCGTGGTTGAAGAGAATGCCGGACGAAGCATGCATGTCATAGGACTCGCGGTAGTTCACGACAATGTCGTGACCAAACACCTTCGCGCAGCCGTACGGCGACCGAGGATGGAACGGAGTCAGTTCGGTCTGCGGAGTCTCACGGACCTGTCCGAACATCTCCGACGAGGACGCTTGATAGAAGCGGATCGGGTTGTTCTGCGCCCCACCCACCATGCGGATTGCTTCGAGCATCCGCAGCACGCCCAAACCTGTCGTGTTTGCCGTGAGTTCGGCCTGACTGAACGACAGGGCGACAAAGCTGATCGCTCCCAGGTTGTACACCTCATCAGGCTGCGCGATCTGCAACGCGGCAACCAGCGACGGCAGGTCAGCCAAATCGCCAGGAATCAACTCGACGAACGGCATTTCTTCTTGCAGCTTCGCGGCTCGCGGGTTGTTCTGCCCCTTGATCATCCCGTAGACGTCGTAGCCCTTCCCGTGAAGGAACTCAGCGAGATGATGGCCGTCCTGGCCCGTGATACCGGTGATGAAAGCGCGTGGCATAAGGTCGAGAGGCTACCCGGCAGACAATCCTCAACCTGCGCAAGCAGGTCGCTCGGTACTATCGCTGAGGATGAGTGATCGGAGCACGCCAACTCGATCTGGGGGACGCTCTCCATCCCGCCGGCTCAGCATCGGTTTCGATGTCGGTCCACTGCACGGGCATCGCACCGGGGTCGGGCAGGCCGTCAGAGGCACACTCGACGCACTCCGCGACACCGACACAGTTGAGATTTCGCCGTATCTTCTCAGCCTCCGGGCGCGCCCTGTGTCGGGAATCCGCAAGCTTCCGCTCCCTGCTGCGGTGGCGCACCGCTGGTGGCGTCACCCCGCTCCCCCGGTCGACCGCGTGATCGGCCGGCCCGACCTCGTCCACGGCACGAACTACGTCGTGCCACCAACGCGTTGCCCGCGACTGGTCTCGGTCTACGACTGCTGGTTCCTCGATCATCCCGACGACGCAACACCGGACGTCCGTCGGGCAGGCGACGTCCTGCGCCGGTCGGTACAGACGGGTGCCCACGTGCTGACGTGTTCCGATGCAACCACGACTCGGGTCCGCGACCTTCTCGACACCGACGCAGTGACCACGGTCCTGCTCGGCCCCCCACCCGCTCCAACGGCCGACGGTTTCTCGCCTGTTGACGTCGGCATTCAACCAGGACAACCATTTGTGTTGTCGCTTGGCACGGTTGAACGACGCAAGAACGTTCGATCGCTCATCGCTGCATTCGAACGGCTCGCCGCTGAACACCCGACCGTACGCCTCGTGATCGCGGGCGCACCTGGCAACGACCAGGCAGCAGTCGATACCGCGATCGAACGGTTGGCCCCAACGATTGCTGATCGGATCATCCAGCTCGGTGTCGTCGACGAGGCACTCAAGTCACAACTCCTGGGTCACGCCACCGCGTTGGGCTACGTCTCGCTCGATGAGGGTTTCGGGTTTCCGCTGCTCGAAGCGCAGCAGGCAGGGCTGCCGATCGTCGCGAGCACTGCAGGATCCATCCCCGAGATCGCCGGCTCAGCGGCACTCTTCTCGTCGCCCCACGACATCGATGCCATCGCAGCAAACCTGCACTTGGCCGTGACCAGCGACGCCGTTCGTTCGAAGCTCGCGCTCCAGGCGAGCCGCAATCTCGACCGGTTCTCATGGGCGACCACTGCGTCGCTTCTGACCAATCTGTACCACGACCTGGTGAACGGAGCACGATGAACGCGACCACGGACACAACACTGCCCACGATGGCTGCGACGCCCACCGTCACCGTGGTTTCCGGCGGCGTCGGCGCCGCCCGTTTTCTGAACGGGTTGCTCGATGCAATCGATCCGGCGAAGGTGACTGCAGTCGTCAACACCGGCGACGATACGCAGCTCCATGGCCTATCGATCTCGCCCGACTTGGACACGATCATCTACACGCTCGCCGACGCGACCGACCCCGAGCGAGGATGGGGGTTGCGGAACGAGACGTGGACGGCGATGGGCGCACTTGAGCGATTCGAGGCGGTGCGTCCCGAGGGGTCAGCGGCGGCAACCCGTTGGTTCAATCTGGGCGACCAAGATCTTGCGACGCATTTCTATCGCACGGCCCGTCTGGCTGAAGGCGCGAGCCTGACCGAAGTGACTTCGGAAATCGTCGCCGCTTGGGGGCTCGGACTGCGGCTCCTTCCGATGACCGATGAACGTCGAGCCACCGTCGTCACCACGACAACCGAGGGCGACGTCTCCTTCCAGGACTACTTCGTTCGCCTCCGTCACAGTGTTCCTGTCACCGATGTGCGCTTCGAGGGCGCCGCCCAACTGAGTGACACCGCGCGACACGCGATGACCAGCGCTGAAACTGTCGTCATCGCGCCATCCAATCCGCTCGTGTCGATCGGCCCGATCCGATCACTCGATGGCACCGACGACATTCTGAGCGCCCGCCGCGACTCGGTCGTCGCAGTGTCCCCCATCGTCGGCGGAGCAGCACTCAAGGGACCCGCCGCACGCATGATGACCGAACTCGGCCACGAAGCGTCCGTGGTCGGCGTCGCTCGGCTCTATGCATCGATCGCCAGCGTTCTCATCGTCGATCCGGCGGATGCAGATCTGGCCGACGCCGTCGTTGCCGAGGGCATGCGTTGCATCGTCACCCCGTCCATCATGTCGACGCCAAAGATCGCTCGAACGCTCGCCGACGTGACCCTCGCCGCGGTGTCAACCCGCTGACCGCACACGGGCCAGACCATCGGCCAGGTCGGTCCACGATGACCAGCCCAGGTGGATCCGGGCGCGTACCGATGACACCGCAAACCGTTGGAGCTCGTTGCGACGCGCCGGGAGTTCGGTCGGATCGTTGACCACGCCACCGCTCATCTGCTTCCACAGGTCGCGCACCGCGGTTTGCTGCCCCGTGCCAATGTTGATCAAGAGTCCGCTGCTCCGATCGGCAGCACGCACCAGTGCGTCGACCACGTCATCGACGTACACGAAGTCACGCGTCTGACGCCCGTCGCCATGGAGTTCCGGCTGCTCGCCTGATACCAGCGCATCGTTGAACGCAGCGACCACGCCACCGCCCGGAGCTTGACGCGGCCCGTACACCGAAGCAAGCGACAGCGCGGCGAACTCCAGTCCTTCGGCTTCTCGGTACTCACTCAGCACGTCCAGCACAGCCCGGGCGACGACGCCGCGCACGCCCCGCGGCACCGGGTCACTTTCCTTCACCGGGAGCGAGTTGGCTGCGGGATGCCCGTACAGCGACGTCGCCGGCAGCGCGACGACGACACGTCCGACACCGTGCTGCCGAGCGGCTTCGATCACGGCGAGTGAGCGAGTGAACGAAGCACCGTGGTCTTGGATCGAGGCGGCTCGGCGAGGGAACGCAGCGAGGTGAAACACGACGTCGGGGCGTCGCATCCCGATCAACGATGCGGCCTCGGGAGACGCTGCGTCGAGGTGATGAATCTTGATGCCGCCACCGACAGCGCGCGCCTCGGCCAAATTACCCAATGTGCCCGTGGACAGATCATCGATCACGTCGACCTGGTGAGATTCGGCAAGTAAGCGGTCCACGAGGTGCGAACCGATGAAACCGGCTCCTCCCACCACGACGACGTTCATGTGGCGACGCTATCGAGAGGATCGAGTGCGAGTCAGGATGCCGGGACTTCGGGCACGGTGCCCGCAGTCAGCACGGCACCGTCAGCGACGACCCCGTCGGCGCCCACCATCGAGGCGTCGACTCGCGCGCCCTCACCGACCCGGCCCATCACGAGCGAGGCCTCTACGGTTGCAGCAGATCCGACATGCGCTCCTGGCAACAACACGCTGTCGACGATTCGAGCGCCTGGCGCAACAACTGCATCGTCACCGATGATGCTGTTGAGGATGATCGCCGCTGCATCGACGGTGGCAGTTCGCGACACCGCCTCACAGTGATCGTTGACACGTCCTCCCACTAAGAGGTCGAGATTCGCTGCCCGGTACAGGTCTGGGCGACCAGCATCGATCCAATAGTCCTGCGTCGCGTGGCCGTACAGACAACCTGCCTCGACGAGTAACGGGAACGTCGACCGCTCGATGGACACACGCTCGTTGTCAGGAATCCGATCGAGGACCGAAGGCTCGAACACGTAGGTCCCGGCGTTGATGAGGTTGCTCGGCTCGGTACCTGGGGCCGGCTTCTCGACGAAGTCGGTGATTCGGTCACTGTCACCGAGCGCAACAACGCCGAAGGCCGACGGGTCCTCGACACCGATCAGATGCAGCGTGGCCTCCGCCTCACGACGGCGGTGCGCTGCGACCAGCTCGCCAACGTCAAGGTCGGTGAGCACATCCCCGTTTGCGACAACGAACGTACTGTCGATGCCTGCCTCATTGGCAGCGAACTTGATAGCCCCGCCTGTGTCAAGTGGCGCTGGTTCAACGGCGTACGTCAGCTTCACATCGCCGCACCGGCCACCCGGAAACGCCTCCATAAACGGTTCGGGCTTGAACCCGAGCGCGAGCACAACCTCGGTGACCCCGCCACGACCGAGTCGGTTGACAAGTCGCTCGATCATCGGCCTGTGACCGATGGGCAGCATCGGCTTTGGGATGTTGTTGGTGAGTGGCCGGAGTCGCGTTCCGAATCCGCCGACGAGAACGACGGCGCGCATCAGCCGTCGGTCTGGTTGTCGCCGGCGGTGATCGTCGGGGCTTCTTCGCCAGGAACGGTGGTCCCCCCAAAGAGCTGACCGTCAGGCAATTGCTGCCCGCTATCGATGGCTCCAAGTGTCGGGAGATCCTTTGCCCACGGTGGCATCTCGATCTCGGTGTTGTCGGGCACGAATGCCACGGTGAACACCATTGCGTCCTGGTCGACGCGGATGCTGTCGAATGCTGCGATGTAGGTTGTGCCGTCGTCGGTGTCGGTGAAGTTGTCCCACACCACGACCTGAATGGCTCCGGGAACTTCCTCGCCATCGACGGTGCACGTCGTCTCGCCGCTCTCGAACACGCCGTCTTCGTACTTGTCGCCGAACGCTGCGTTCAGCTGGGCCTGCTGATCAGCAGGCCACGTCATGCCGCCGGCATCGAGTTCAACGTCGTACACGTTGAGGAAGACGTCGAACGTGGCTCGTCGGCCGACAGCCGCCCGTGAGTTGGGATGCCAGTGGATGACACCGTCGTCGTGGCTGTGGATACCCGTGCGGGCGAACTCGGTGTTGAGAAAGTTGCCGTTGGCGTCACGCTCTTCCGCGTCACCCTCGACCTGGATCCATTCGCCGCAGATATTGAACCCGTAGCCCACGTGCCAGTGGTCTCCGACTTGCGGGTCAGAGGCATCGGCAGCGGGTCGGCTCTGCCTGGCGTACACGACGAGCGCGAAGCCCAGAACGATGACCAGAGCGACGACCATGGGAAAGAGAGTGCCGCCTTGGAAGCGAACTTTCTGACCCTTGCCCTTCTGCGCGAGCCGGGCGGCTTTTTTGGTGGATGAAGAGGAGGATGCCACGAGGATCGGAGGTTAGCGGTGCTGGCCCCGGTTGCGGGATCACCCTCGATGGACGACACCTCGCCGTACCGCAAACTCCCTGATCAGGCAACTCACAATTGCCCAAGCAATCGGTCGTATGCCAAGCCGACAGCTGCCGGAGATGCGTGCGTTTCAACCCATCGACGGCCATTGGCGCCCATCTGGGCACACCGCTCAGGATCGGCCAGCAGAACTCGCAGCGCAGCGACGAAGGCTCCGGCATCGTCGGGCGGCACCGAGATGCCCGCTCCGGCAGCTTCGAGAATCCTGGGCACGGCCGTCGCTTCGTCGATGGCAGCGACGACCGGACGGGCCGCAGCCAGGATCGAGTACGTCTTCGACGGGACGGACACTCGCCCGAGGCCTGCCTTGAGCGGCACCACGTGAATGTCACCGGTGGCCAGGAGTTCGCCCAGCCGGTGCGCTTCGATGTATCCGGCGAAGTGCACATTCTCGAAACCGATGGCCGCCGACTCGAGGGTAGATCGTGCCGCCCCATCGCCGTTGATCAGGAACGTCACCTCCGGCAGCGCGCTCGCTGCAGCGAGCACGAGCTCCAGCGACTGGGAGAAGCCCACATTTCCGGCATAAAGCACGACCGGACCGCTGCCGAGGCCAAGCTCGGCGCGATAGCTGGTCGCACGATCAGCTGGCGCGATGGCTGCCGTGTCAACGAAGTTCGGGATGACATGCACGCGCTCGCGGCGGGCGGGCGCCATCTTGGCCGCAACGTTGTCCCGAAGGTCATCGGAGAGCACGGTGACCGCATCTGCTGCGCGGTAGCTGATTCGCTCAAGCCACCGCGCGGCGCTGATGACGAAGGGATTTGAGATGGCTCCGGTATCGACCGCTGCGTCGGGAAACACGTCTTGAATGTTGAAGACGAGCGATGATCGACGCATCTTGGCGACAATCCACCCGGTGAGGCCAAGGGTCAACGGAGGAGACATTGCGATGACCGCATCAGCCTTCCGAAACCAGCCACCGGCGCGCAGCCCTTGGACACCTGCGAGCATCGAGTAAGCGAGGAAGCCGGCCGCACGTCGGATCAGATTCGTCTTGTCATCACCGGGGAACGGGTGCACCCTGGTGATCGAACCCCACGGGGTGTTTTCCACGCGCACCCACGAGCCGGTCCATTCGGGCTCGATGGCATGACGGCGATACCAGGGCAACGCTGTGACCACGTGCACCGCATGCCCGAGCGTGACCAATTCGTCGACAATGCGCGTCATCACTGTGCCCGTTGGCGCCGTGTCAGGCTGGAAATGTGGGCAGATGACGATGATCGGGCGGCGGGCTGCTGGCGGCCCTCCGTCAGTTGCTCGGGAAGATGGGCGGCTCATTCGAGTGCTCGACGGTAGGCCGAAACAAGCGCAGCACCCGAGCGCTCTGCAGTGAAGTCCGCGCTCCTGCGACGGCCAGCGGCCACCAGCTCCTGCCGCCGTGCGCCGACGTCGTCAAGAGCGCCGGCCCAGGCGTCGGAGTTGCGAGGCAGCACGATGCCAGCATTGCCCACAACCTCAGCGACCGCCGGCTGGTCCGCGGCGATGACCGGCGTCCCCAGTGCCATCGCCTCGACCACCGGTGCCCCAAATCCCTCGTACTCGCTGGGGAAGACCATCGCTTCAGCGAGCGCCAGGAATCCGTCGCGGTGCGAGGCTGGCACGCGACCCGTCCGAATCACGCGTCGTTCAAGTCCAAGCGATGCGATCTTGGCCTCGATGCCCCGATCTGCGCTCCCCGCGCCTCCCAGCAGCACGAGTCGCAGGTCAGGATCGTCCCAGTGTTGGGACATGACCTCCAGCAGAAACTCATGTCCCTTGTGCGGATGCGTGATCGCCGGATACACCAACACGCGGCCGTCACCGAGGCCGTAGTCGCGTCGGAGCTCGAACTCAGTGGGGGCATCATCGCCGATTCCCGCTTCGACCCCATGAGGCACCACGATGACTCGGTCAGGGTCGGCTCCGAGTTTCTCGATCACCGTCGACCGCACCCATTCAGTCGGTGTCGCGATGACTGCGGCTCGCTTGACAGAACGCGGGACCACCTCGCTGAGATATCGCAGCTTGTTGCGTGAGTGATATTCGGGGTGGGTGAGGTACTGGAGGTCGTGGATGGTGAGCACGATGGGCCGGCTTCCCACCGCAGGGGTCGTACCTCCGCCGTGGTGGACAATCCCGGCACGCCGTGTACGCCTGCTCAGCCACACGTGTTCAGCGAGCACACGGCGCGGACGCTCGTGCCCGGTGATTCCTGCCACGACCATCGGATACAGATCGGCGAGGTTCGGATGCGCGCGAGCGAACGACTGCACGACATAGAGCGTGGGCAGGAACTCGGACTGCTGCGAGGCCAGTCCCAACAATTGCCTGACGAGATACTCCTCCGACCCACCGACATCGCCCGGAACACACCAGAGGAGGTTCACCGCGACGTCGACTGCGGACACACGTTGACCTGGGCGCGGGCCACTGACCGGTCGTTCGAGGCCGGCCCCTCTGCCCGACTGTTGCCTTTGGTCCGTCATGGTTCCATCGCGTCGCCGCCTGCAGGGGCGAGTTCACGATAGACGTCTCGCGTCCGTTCAGCTGCCGCAGTCCAGGTCAATTCGCCCGCCCGCCGGGTACCCAGCGCTGCCAGTTCTGACGACCGATCGTTCGCTTCATCGATTCCGTCGGCAATCGAAGCAACGTTGCGTGGGTCAACCAGCACTGCCGCACCGTCAGCAACTTCCTCAGTCGACGTCCCGCTACTCGTGACAACAGGTGTCCCCTGCAGCATCGCCTCAGCAACTGGGAGTCCGAACCCTTCCCGCTCACTCGGATAGGCGAAAACCGTGGCCGCCGCGTAGAGCGGCCCGAGGTCGGCGTCGGGCACGTAGCCGAGAAAGCGGACATTCGGGGTTCCGGCCTGAGGTGCTGCATCGCCCCAGCCGGGTGCACCGGCTACGACGAGTGGCTGATCCGGCGAACGTGTCGCCATCGCTGCCACCAGTCGGGCGAGGTTCTTCCTCGGCTCGATCGTGCCGACAAACAGCACAAAGTCATCCGGGAGTTGATAATTGCGCTTCACCCGTTCGACCGCAAACGGGGTCGCAACACGGCCGTCGACGCCCAGTGGCACGAGCCGCAATTTCGTCGCGTCGATACCCGCTTCGATGCAATCATCAATGGTCGCCTGGCTCGGGCACAGGATTCTGTCGGCACGACGCTTGATCACCTCAAGGCTGCGCATC
This sequence comes from uncultured Ilumatobacter sp., assembly GCF_963980585.1. Taxonomy (NCBI): domain Bacteria; kingdom Bacillati; phylum Actinomycetota; class Acidimicrobiia; order Acidimicrobiales; family Ilumatobacteraceae; genus Ilumatobacter; species uncultured Ilumatobacter sp. The sequence goes on along the minus strand of NZ_CAXCAM010000031.1, from coordinate 4,292 downwards.
ATCACCCGTACGCCATGCGAGGAGAACATGTCGGGATCATGAACGAACGCCAGGTCGTGCAGGGTCACCACCAACGGAGCAGCGGTGCCACACGGGACGAGTCCAGTGGCATGCGCGACATCAATCGGACCGATTACCGACTCGACTTTGGGCCAATTCAGGCGTGTCCACGTCTCGTACAACCACGGTCGCGCCAGCGGCAGCATCGCGACTTTTCCGGTGGGCCGAAAGTCAGCCGTTGGAGTGAGTGCGTGCCGACCCGCTACTTGGTGAATCTCAACTTCGGGATCAGCCTCAAGCACTCTGGCAATCCGCAACGCTGCGCGTGCGGTTCCGCCCGGACTCGGATGCCAGCACTGTTCGAGCGTGTAGGCCACGCGGATGGGTCGCGCCGACTCGTCAGCCGTCTTGTTCGTCACCGCCGCGCCTCCATGGCTGCATCATCGCATGCCCGGCCAACCGCCGACCGGCCAATCGCTGGCAGTATCCTGGTTGTGATGAGCCGTGCCGACCAGCGTTCTCCGATCAGTCCGAGCGGTCGCTGACGTGACATTTTGGACCGGCCGTCGCGTCGTGGTGACCGGAGGTGCGGGATTCTTGGGCCGTCGCGTGGTCGCCCTGCTGGAGGCCGCCGGCGCGCGGGTCGTCGCACCGCGCAGCATTGATGTCGACCTGACCCAACCTGGGCACGCAGAGCGAATGATCTCTGAGCATCGGCCGAGCGAGGTGTTCCATCTGGCTGCGCAGGTCGGCGGCATCGGGTACAACTTGGCCCAGCCAGCGCCGTTGTATCTCGCCAATCTGCTCATGGGGACGCACATCATCGAAGCTGCTCGGCTCGGCGGTGTCGACAACACGATCCTGGTGGGCACGGTCTGCTCGTATCCGAAGTTCACCCCGGTGCCGTTTGCCGAGACCGACCTGTGGAACGGCTATCCAGAAGAGAGCAACGCTCCATACGGCATCGCCAAGAAGGCCCACCTGATTCATGCGCAGGTCAATGCGCTGCAATATGGACAGCGCTTCGCCTACATCATTCCAACCAATCTTTACGGGCCGGGTGACAAGTTCCATCCATCGGTGTCGCATGTCATCCCGGCGCTGATCAAGAAGTGTGTCGAGGCCGCCGAAGTTGGCGCTTCGCACGTCGATGTCTGGGGAACCGGATCGGCTTCTCGTGAGTATCTTTATGTCGATGATGCGGCGCGAGCAATCGTCCGCGCCGGCGAAGTCGACGCTGGAGACGGACCACTCGAGCCAATCAACCTGGGCGCTGACCGCGAGGTCACGATCAAAGAGACGGTTGAAACCATCGCTGAACTGGTCGGTTTCACCGGCGAATTGCGATGGGATCCATCCAAACCCGACGGACAACCACGTCGCGGGGTCGACGGGTCACGAGCAAACGTCGTCCTCGGGTGGAAGCCGGAAATGTCATTCGATGAGGGGTTGCGGGCCACGATCGACTGGTACTTGGCCAACCGTGCCGAGGCCGAACGAGATCCACACGCCTGATCAGTCCCATCCATCCAGTTGACAACGCCAGGCCCAACTGCTGACCAAAGCGCTGCCACCAGGGCGGATAGGCTCGTTGACGTTGAGTCCACCTCGCTCGGATCGACACATTTTCGCTCTTCCGAAACCCTCGGCTTGCTAACGTGTAGATGAATCGTAGAAAGGTTTCGGGGTATTTCGGTGCGAAAGCAGGCAGTAGCGGCTGGTTTAGCCGTAGCTCTAGTTTTCTTGGTCTCGGGTCGAAGTGACGAACCACAACAGCCAGCGAGCGGTTCTAGTGAACAAAGTGTGGTCAGGGCGCCATTTCCACTCAGTTCCGAATCTCTAGCAGAGTCCGATCCCCTAACAGAGTTAAATTTAGAGGCAATAGAAATCGCAGTAGAGCACCTCACGAGTCCGAGGACAAAGCGGCCGAGCGGCCCCCGAAATTCTCTTCCCCGAACCTCCAATACTGTTGCGACCACCGGCGAGCTGCCGGGGTCGACAACGACAAGCGTTAGTGAGATCGATGATCTAAACGCGGCGGCACCCGACGCGGACATCTCGGTAGACAACAAAGATTTGGCAGTTGCTGTACAGGATTCTGCTGAATCCATCAAGGCCGGGGAGTTGGTTGTGAAAGACGTAATTCCAACACAGCACAACGGAGTAACTCACGTCTACCTTCAGCAACAGCAGGGAGGAATAGACGTTGCAGGTGCGATTGCCAACGTTGCGGTGAAGGACGGCGAGGTTGCTTTCGAAGCTTCTGATGAACTTTCCCTTGCAGCATCCGGAGCGGAAGCGATGCCCCTCGGACCGCTCGATGCCCTGCAGAACGCCGCGCTCGCCCTCGATCTCACTCCAACAGCGCCAACCCTGGTCTTAGAAGAGGCCATCGGTCCCGACCGTGCCCAATTGTTAAGCGATTCCGGGATAGCCGGTCGACCGATTCCCGCTCGGCTTGTTTATCAACAAATTGACAGAAAGTCGGTCCGCTTAGCCTGGGAATTTGAAATCGAAACGATCGATCGCACAAATATTTGGCAAATTCGGATTGATACTGAGAACGGGGAGGAGTTAGAACGCAACAATCTCATTGTCCATGAAACCTTTGATGTAAATATCCATGCAGATCACTCTCCTAGTTTCCGTTCAACATTGCCAACCTGGTTGACCAGAGCTACGGAGAGGCAAGTGGCAGGTCAATCCCCCTCTGATCCGTCAAGCTCATATAGAGTGTTCGCTCAGCCACTCGAAGCTCCCTCGTTTGGCGAACGGAGCGTGCAATTTGACCCCTTTGATATAAGCGCATCTCCGCTCGGGTGGCACGATACCGATGGCGAAATCGGCAGCGATTCTACTTTGACCGTCGGAAATAATGTTTCCGCATATAGCGATTTAGATAATCTCAATAGGGCAGCTACCGGCAGTCAGCCCGACGGAGGGGATAGTCACAACTTTGACTTTCCGATCAATTTTGACGGCCCTGCATCGGCGTACACCAAAGCTGCAGTTACAAATTTATTTTACTGGAACAATGTCGCCCACGACTTCCTTTACGCCTATGGATTTGATGAAGAAGCAGGGAATTTCCAGTTCAACAACTATGGGAACGGCGGCGAAGGAGGAGATCATGTCCACGCAGAAGCGCAAGATGGTGGGGGCACAAATAATGCAAACTTTTATACTCCCCCAGATGGGAGCAGTCCCCGGATGCAGATGTATCTTTGGACCAACCCTGAGCGAGATGGTGACTTTGATAACGGAATCATCCTCCATGAGTACGGACACGGACTTTCCATTCGTTTAACCGGGGGTCCCTCAACAAGCAGCTGCCTCAATAACAAGGAACAGGCGGGCGAGGGCTGGAGTGACTACCTCGGTCTGATCGCTACAATGACGACAAGTGATTTGGGCTCCGACGGGCGTGGGATTGGGACGTATGCCCTTGGTCAAACGAGAAACGGTCCGGGCATTCGTCAGTATCGGTACAGCACTGACTTAGAAGTTGACCCTCGAACATACAGCTCCATCAAAAATGCTTCCGTGCCTCACGGAGTCGGGTCAGTTTTTGCAGCAATGCTTTGGGAGATGACTTGGGGGCTTATCGAAGTCCACGGATTCGATAGCAATCTCGCTCGGGGTAGCGGTGGAAATAACCTTGCAATGCAGTTGGTAGTCGACGGCCTAAAACTGCAGACCTGTTCCCCGGGCTTCATTGACTCACGCGACGCAATACTCGCAGCTGACGCTATCAATAATCAATCTGCCAATAAATGCATTATTTGGACAGCCTTCGCCAAGCGCGGTCTGGGCTACAGCGCAACTCAGGGTAGCTCCAGCTCGGTGGCTGACGGGGTCGAAGCGTTTGACCTAGATCCCACTTGCCGTCCTCTGACACTGACGAAGAGTTCCCCATCGGCTGAAGCTTACCCCGATAGCGAAGTCGACTATCTGCTAACAGTCAGTAACCAACAGGGTAACGAATCGCAATCAAATGTTGTTGTCACTGACTCGCTACCCCTTGGAACGAGCTTTGTTGAAGCATCAGCAACCTGCGGTGGGACGACGAACTCAGGTGTGATTACATTTAGTCTTGGGTCACTTGAACCCGGAGAAAGTCGAGAATGCGGCTTCAGTGTCCGCACAGCCGCAGGCGATTGGTCGATAATCGAACTCGACGACGACTTTGATTCGCTGGACGCGCTCTGGGGATCCACGTCGTTGAATGGTGACAATCCAGACTGGACAAGCATTTCCACCACCGATGACCCTGATGCTGGATTCTCGACCGG
>NZ_CAXCAM010000030.1:0-32010 GCF_963980585.1 uncultured Ilumatobacter sp. | reverse complement strand
CTTCGGTCGTGAAGAAATGTGCGTAGTGATCGACGACGCCATCGCCGAGGAGACGGCGCGTGACGGCGCTGCCCCGAAAGCGATCGGTCGCCTCACGCAACGTTCGCGGAACGCGCTCCAACGCTGCGGATGCGTAGGCGTCACCATCGAAGCGGGGCGGTGGCTCTATGCGGTTTTCGATCCCGTCGAGGCCACTCGCCAGCGCGGCGGTGTAGGCGAGATATGGGTTGCAGTCACCACCGGGAATCCGACATTCGATCCGCAGGCTCGGGCCGGTCCCGACCACCCGGAAGCCGGCCGTGCGATTGTCGTCGGACCAGGCAATACGTGTCGGTGCCCACGACCCGTCTTGGAATCGCTTGTATGAGTTGACCGTCGGCGCAAAAAAGACCATGAAGTCTTGGAGGTGTGTCATCCACCCACCGAGGAACCATCGAAACAGATCGCTGCGCTCGTCGCCGGCCGCGAACACGTTCGTCTCGGCCGCCGCATCCCACAGACTCAGATGAATGTGACAGCTGTTGCCGGCATCGTCGGCGTGGGGCTTGGCCATGAAGGTGACGCTCACGCCTTGGGCGTCAGCCAGTTCCTTCATGCCGTGTTTCATCACCGCATGTCGATCAGCCATCGTCAACACGTCCGCATATCGGATATTCAGCTCATGCTGACCGACCCCGGTCTCACCCTTTGAGTTCTCGACCGGGATGCCGCTCTGCCGGAGCGCACGACGAGCAGCGCCGACGTACGGCTCGATGCGCGCGCCTTGCAAGAGGTGGTAGTCCTCGCTGTACCAACCGGCGGGCTGCAAGTCAGCGTGTCCAGCTTCGTGCGCGCTGCGATAGCTGTCTTGGTACAGATAGAACTCGAGTTCCGACGCGGCAAACGCTGCGTTTCCTGTCGCGGCAAGTCGGGCGATCTGGGCTCGCAACATCGCTCTCGGCGACACCGGAACCGCGATCTCCTCAGCGTCGAGCACATCGCACAGCACCAGTGCGGTTCGATCCGTCCAAGCCGCTCGACACAGCGTGTTCAGGTCCGGAACCACGTGGAAGTCGCCATAGCCACGCTCCCAGTTCGCGTACTCGTAGCCCTCGATGACTTCCATCTCCATGTCGACAGTCAGGAGGTAGTTGCAGGCATGCGTGCCGTGATCGAGTACATCGGCCAAAAAGAACTCAGCGTCGAAACGCTTGCCCATCAGGCGACCGAGGTGATCGGCGAATGCGACGACGACCGTGTCGATCTCGTCGCGGTCCACGCTCGTTCGCAGTTCTTCGAGGTCCATCGTCCGAGCGTAGGCGTTGGTCGCTCTGCTGGGAATCTCGCTGTGCCGATCAGGCAACATGGTCGTGTGAACCGCTCGTGAGTTCGCAGCACCACTGGCGGAGGCAACGCTCTTCATGCAACATGACCACGAACATCCGACTGCACCGTCCGCATCTGCCGATCCAACTGAGCCCCCTCGCAAGCCGAAGCAGGAGCAGGAGGAGGCATCGACCGATGTCACGGAAGTCGCGGACGGCATCTTGCGGACCCAGTTGCCGATCAGCATGCCCGGTCTCGGACACGTCAATTGCTATGTGCTCGAAGACGAGCGCGGCGTTGCCGTGGTCGACCCTGGGCTCCCGGGTGACGACTCGTGGGGACATCTCGTCGACCGTCTGAGCCGTGCTGGCTACGCCGTCGATGACGTGCATACGGTCGTGGTGACGCACTCCCATCCCGACCACTTCGGCGGCGCAATGCGACTGCGCTACGAGACGGGCGCTGACATCGTCACTCACGAATCGTTTCGCACGATCTTTGACACGTCCGACTTTGACGACGAGGAAGATTCGAGTGCGCTCGATCTCAACTGCCCTGACGGTCAACGCGCGGCGATGGAGCGCTATTTCTCGAAACCGTCACCGTGGGGTGGCCGTCGCGCTGGTCCGTCTGCTGAGTTCATGGAGCGGATGCGCAAGGCGAACGGCTCGGCGGGTGTCTCGTTCTCGACACCGCGCCCGACTCTGCCGTTGGTTGACGGTCAGACGATCAAGCTGGCGCGCCGTGAGTGGGTGGCGATGCATACGCCAGGCCACACGTACGACCACCTGTGTCTCTTCGACCCCGAGTACGGCGTGATGCTGACCGGCGATCACGTGCTGCCATCGATTACGCCGCACATCAGCGGCATGACGCCAGTGTCCGATCCGCTGGCCCAATTCTTTGAGTCGCTGCGGCGCATGGCCAACGTGGAAGACGTCTCGATCGCACTGCCGGCGCACGGCCATCCGTTCGCAGATCTCGGTGGACGCGCCGAGCACATCATCGAGCATCACGAAGACCGCCTCGACATCATTCGTGAGGCGCTCCCCGACCTGCCCAACGGCACCGTGAACGACTTCATGCGCGTCCTGTTCCGGGAACGCTCATGGGGAGAGATGGCAGAGAGCGAGACCTACGCGCACCTCGAGCACCTCCGTGAGCTTGATGAGCTGTCTCGTCATGCCGAGGACGGGTTCGCTCGATACGCGCCGGTCGGCTGAGCGACTTCGTCAGCCTTGGCTCGGGGCGTCTGCAGGCTCCCCGCCAGGAGGTGGCCCGCCAGGAGGTGGTCCGCCAGCACCGGGCGGAGCGCCACCGGCTCCCGGGCCTCTCGCGGTGAACTCACCGTTCAGGCAGCGACCGACGTAGGGGTATGCGTCGGTGATCACGTAGGCGTATTCGCCGTCGATCTCGACGCCGTTGCACTCGTCGAGGTCCCCGTTGGCGTCGCTCCATTCCCAGTCCGAGGTGTACGTGCCGTCCGGTGTGGTGCCGTCGATCGCCACGTCCGCGCCGCGCAGTGCACCGGATCCGACGCAGTTGGTACCCGAGCGGGCGTCGGCCGACAGTGCGTAGCCCGATGCGTACGCATCGGACTTGGAGAAGTACATCAGGTAGCCGTCGGCAGCGAAGCCAACATGCACGAGGTCCTCATCGGTGGCATAGGCATCTGCCAATAGTTCAGAGATGCCGTGATAGTGGTACTCACCGGTCGGTTGGACGTGGGCATTGTTGAAGTCGAGACCCAGGTTGTAGACGTCCTGCAGCGCTTCGACTCGGAGGGTCTCGCCGGAGGCGCAGGTCACGGTCTCAGCGGTGGCGGGTTCAAACTTGACTCCGTTCACTGCGACGCCTGGCGTCATCGCGAATGTTGCGGCTCCGACGTAGGTCGGTACGGACGGGTACTCGTAGGAGGCGTCCTGCTCGGAGATCGTGTTTGGGTTGCCGTCGTTCGGGAACTCCCCGGTCTCGTGGTCGGGCAGTGCGTTGGACACGATCGTGCGCGTGTCGCCATCGACCGTGACGGTGGTCATCGTGCCGAATTCTTCGTCCATCAGCGTGTACGAACCGAGCAAGCCGCTGGCCTGTTCCGTGTCGCTGTCAGTCTCGGCTGGAGCGATGGGCGGCGCACTGTCTGCGGCGGGTGCCTCGATCGTGACGGCGACCGCACGATCAACCGCTGACGTGTCGACGGAGCCCGAATCGCTGGATCCACATGCTGACATCAAGAGTGTCGTGCCGAGTGAAAGTGCGAGCACGGAGCGTTTGCGAAGTGGTCGTTGCATGGAATCCATCGTGCGACTGGCCATTGTGAAACACCTGTGTAAATAAACAATTTTTGGTAAGATTTTGGTAAGGGTGCAGCGAGCTGCGACCTCGTCACTGAAAGATCGGTGTGCCAGCCAGGTAGCCGATCTCCAGTAGTTCCGTCGTCGGGACCACCCGTGCCAGTTCATCGCGGATCGGCGCGACATCGGTCGGAACCGAGAAACCCGGCAGCCAGTCATCGTGGTGGCTCAGGACCACCTTGCGTGGGCGCAGCATGTCCGCCTGGCGCCCAACGAATTGCGCTAGTGATCCTTGGATTGGTTCGCCATCGATGTTACCCCTGCCCGCCGCCGCCAAGATGGCCACGTCTGGCCGCAGGTTGCGGAGCACCCCTGACCAATGGCCCGAGGTGTCTTGAAAGAGCAATCGGCCGTCGAGCACGTCAAGTAGGAAGACCAAGGCTCCTCCATCACCGCGGTCGCTGTGGCCGACCATCGAGAGCATCATGTGTTCGATGGCAGCCGGCGCCAACTCGGTCCCAAGGTACTCCATCAGCTTGGCCATGCGCTCCTGGCGTTCCTGATGGGTCACGCCCAGGTCACCTATACACACTTCGTCGGCCTGAGCCATTGGGCCTTGCGACCACACACAGCTGTGCTGACTCGGAAAAACCGAAAGTCGTACTGTTCCTTCGGCTCGCTCCAGCTCAATGGTCTCGCCACCGGCCACCGGAATCATCCGATCAACGGCGACACCGGCGGCTTCCATGACGCGCAGCGTTTCATAGCTGCCAATCAGAGTGGCGTCCGTGTTTGCCATCACCTGCTCTGCGCCGAAGAGGTGGTCGAAGTGCGAGTGCCCGACGATGATGTAGTCGCATTGTTCGATGTCGGCTGCACCGACTGCTGGCGACGGGCCCGCTGCGTTTGCGGCACGGTCGATGTAGGCGTCAAGGAGGATGTGGATGCCAGCGGTGTGGAGGCCGAAGGTCGAACATCCGTACCAGTCGAGGGTGGTGTCGCTCATCAACTTAAGGTAATGAACTCGAACTTCATTCTCACGATGGGCGGGGCAAATGGAGAGTCATTCAGCGAACGACCACCTTTGACAGGCGACACAATCCCGTTCAGACTTGGGTGATGTCAACTGAAGCGCTGAGCAAGCAGTACAAGACCGTCAACGGCAAGCAGATGGCGTACCACGACACCGGAGCCGGTGAGGCTGTGGTCTTTCTCCATGGCAACCCGACGTCGTCGTATCTGTGGCGCGACATCATTCCGCACGTGTCGCTGCACGCCCGGTGTATCGCCCCCGACCTGATCGGCCAGGGCGACTCCGACAAGCTCGACAACCCTGGGGCCGGCTCCTACACCTTCGTCGAGCACCGCACGTACCTCGACGGACTGCTCGATCAGCTCGATCTGGGCGACAAGATCACCTTCGTCATCCACGACTGGGGTTCGGCCCTCGGCTTCGACTGGGCCAACCGGCACCGCGACCGCGTCGCAGGAATTTGCTACATGGAAGCGATTGTTCGTCCGGTCACCTGGGAGCAGTGGCCTGCAGGAGCAACCGACATCTTCAAGGCGATGCGTTCCGCTGCCGGTGAGGAGATGATCCTCACCAAGAACTTGTTCGTCGAGGCAATTCTGCCCGCCTCGATCATCCGCAAGCTCAGTGACGAGGAGATGGACGAATATCGTCGTCCATTCCTCAATGCTGGCGAGGACCGCCGTCCGACACTGACGTGGCCCCGGCAGATTCCGCTTGAGGGCGAGCCCGCTGACGTGGTCGAAATCGTGCAGTCGTATGCCGATTGGCTCTCCACATCAGATGTGCCGAAGCTGTTCGTCAACGCCGACCCTGGCACGATTCTCACCGGACCGCAGCGTGAGTTCGCCCGCACATGGCCGAACCAGACCGAAGTGACCGTCGCCGGCTCACACTTCATCCAAGAGGACAGCGCCGACGAGATCGGTGGGGCACTCGCTGGCTGGCTTCCAACGAGGTCATGACAAACCTGTATTCGACGCTGTCCGAGCGGTTTGCGACGCGCCTCGACTCGATCTTTCTTCGGGTCCCTGGCGGAGCGTCGCTCACGTACCGCGACGTCGATCATCGCTCGGCGCGCATGGCAACGGCCTTGCGCGATCTTGGCGTCGCAGTAGGCGACCGTGTCGTGGTCCAGGTCGACAAGTCGACCGACAACGTTGCGCTGTATCTCGCCTGTCTGCGAATTGGTGCGGTGTTCCTTCCATTGAACACCGCGTATACGCCCGGCGAGGTTGAGTACTTCGTCGATGATGCGGCTCCGGCGCTGGTCGTCGCCAGACCAGGAACCCTTGGTGATCTCGCGGTCGCCACGGTGCATCTCGGGACGGCCGGTGATGGATCATTCGCCACGGCTGTTGACCACGCTGCACCGAGCGACGAGATCGTTGAGCGCGGCGCCGGCGATCTTGCCGCGATGCTGTACACGTCCGGCACGACGGGGCGTTCGAAGGGCGCCATGCTCACGCATGCCAACCTGGAATCAAACGCGTTGGCGCTGCACGACATCTGGGGCTTCGGTCCTGAAGACGTTCTGTTGCACACACTGCCGATCTTCCACGTGCACGGCCTGTTCGTCGCGCTGCACTGCGCCATGCTGGGCGGTAACGAGGTGATCTTCCTGCCAAAATTTGACGTCGGTGCCGTCGTCGACAACCTGCCCGATGCCACGGTCATGATGGGGGTGCCCACGCAGTACACCCGTCTGCTTGGCGATGCCCGATTCGATGCCGCGGCGTGTGCGTCGGTTCGACTCTTCACATCTGGTTCGGCGCCAATGACCGAAGCCGTGCACGCCGAATTCACCGCACGCACCGCTCTGCAGATCCTCGAGCGGTACGGCATGACCGAGGCCGGCATGATCACGTCGAACCCATATGACGGTCAACGCGTCCCCGGGACCGTTGGCTTCTCGCTCCCCAACGTCCAGCTGCGGGTCAGCGACGGTGCGGGCGTCGCCGTCCCGACTGGCGTGACCGGGGTTGTCGAGATCCGCTCCCCCGGTCTCTTCGCCGGCTACTGGCGAATGCCGGACAAGACCGCCTCCGAACATCGAGTGGGGGGCTGGTTCATCACGGGCGACGTAGGCTCCGTCGATGACGAGGGCCGGCTGACCCTCGAAGGCCGGTCGAGCGACATGATTATCAGCGGTGGGTACAACGTGTATCCGAAGGAAGTCGAGATGGTTCTCGATGACGTTCCCGGTGTGCTCGAGACGGGGGTGATCGGGGTCCCGCATCCCGACTTCGGCGAGGCGGTGGTTGCCGTGGTCGTGCGTGACGACTCCGTCGAGGTAAGCGATGCAGCGCTCGCAGCGTCACTAGACGGCGTGCTTGCGCGGTTCAAACATCCCAAGACGTACATCGCCGCCGACGAGCTGCCGCGCAATGCAATGTCGAAGGTGCAAAAGGCGGCGCTGCGTCGCGTGCACGCCGACCTTTTCACATCGTGAACGCTCGACGCCGGGTGACCAATCCGACTCAGGTCGACGGCTGGGCCTGCCGGCTCACGATGCTTCACTCCCGATATTGACGACGGTCTTCCCGCTGATGGTGCCGGCCTCAATTGCTCGGATCGCGTCAGGAGTCTGATCGAGCGCAGCGCGGCCTCCAATGGCCGGGGCCATGTCGCCGGCGGAAAGCATCTCGACGAGCCCATCGATGAACTCTCGCTTCTCGCTGCTGATGAAGAACGTCATGCGTTGCTTGACGAACAGCGACACCAGCACGGCGCGGAGGTTGCGACCGATTCCCCCGGTCCACCGCACGCCGTCCTCGCCGCCGACGATCACGTGGGTGCCGCGGGCAGCGAGCACATGTCGGAGTTTCGACAGCGGAGTGCGAAAAGTGGCTCGGGTCGATAGGAAGGGAGCCAATCGGCGAAGGTTTTGCCGACTCATCGAGGGCTGGCCGACATCTGAGTTCGTCCAGTCGAAAGGAGCCCCCATGAAGGTTTGGATCGACCAGGACCTCTGTACCGGCGACGGACTCTGCGAAGAGATCGCCCCTGACGTGTTTTTCGGCATGGATGATGGTCTCTTCTATGTCAAAGAGACTGCATCCAACTACGGCACCGAGAAGCTGTTCGACGGCACCGCTAATCCTGCGGGTGCCGAAGGTTTGGCCCGTTTCCCCGATTCGAGTCTCGAGAGCGTGATCGAAGCGGCCGAAGAGTGCCCTGGCGAGTGCATCTTTATCGACGTTGGCGAGTGACGGTCTCCCATGAGTGAGAGCACACGGACCATCGAAGAGCTGACCGAGTCTGACTACGAGTTTGGCTTCAGCACGGACCTCGATACCGATATCGCACCGCCCGGTCTCGATGAGAGCATCGTCCGTCTGATTTCGTCCAAGAAGGACGAGCCGGAGTGGCTGCTCGAATGGCGGCTGAAGGCCTACGAGGCGTGGCGTGCCATGGAGGAGCCCGACTGGGCCAAGCTCGAGATTGCACCGATCGACTACGAGGCAATCAGCTACTGGGCGGCGCCCAAGCAGAAGCCGGTCCTCGACAGCATGGACGACGTCGATCCCGACATTCGTGACATGTTCGACAAGCTCGGCATCCCGCTCCACGAGCAAAAGATGCTCAGCAACGTCGCCGTCGATGCAATCGTCGACTCGGTGTCGGTCACCACAACGTTCAAGAAGACCCTGCTGGAAGCCGGCGTGATCTTCTGTTCGTTCTCCGAAGCTGTCCGCGATTATCCCGAGTTGGTGCGCGAGCACCTCGGGTCCGTGGTTCCGGTACGTGACAACTTCTTTGCTGCGCTGAACTCGGCGGTGTTCTCCGACGGGTCGTTCTGCTACATCCCGAAGGGCGTTCGCTGCCCGATGGAGCTGTCCACGTACTTCCGTATCAACTCGATGAACACGGGCCAGTTCGAGCGCACGCTGATCGTGGCCGAAGATGATTCCCATGTGTCCTACCTCGAGGGGTGCACGGCGCCGCAGCGCGACGAGAACCAGCTGCATGCAGCGGTCGTCGAGTTGGTCGCCAAGGATCGTGCCGAGATCAAGTACTCCACGGTGCAGAACTGGTACCCCGGTGACGAGAACGGCGTCGGCGGTATCTACAACTTCGTCACCAAGCGAGGGCGGGCCCACACCGACGCCAAGATTTCTTGGACTCAGGTGGAGACCGGTTCGGCGATCACCTGGAAGTACCCGAGCGTGATCCTGCAGGGCGACCGCAGCATTGGCGAGTTCTATTCCGTTGCGCTGTCGTGCAAGCGTCAGCAGGCTGACACCGGAACCAAGATGATTCACATCGGCAAGGACACCACCAGCACCATCATCTCGAAGGGCATCTCCGCGGCCCACGGTCAAAACACGTACCGCGGGTTGGTCAAGGTGTTGCGTTCAGCAGAGAACGCTCGCAACTACACCCAGTGCGATTCGTTGCTGCTGGGCAAGGACTGCGGCGCTCACACGATTCCGTACATCGAGGTCAAAAACCCTGGTGCCCAGATCGAGCACGAAGCGTCAACGTCAACGGTCGGCGAAGACCAATTGTACTACTGCCGCCAGCGCGGCATGACCGAAGAAGATGCGATGTCCATGATCGTCAACGGCTTTTGCCGCGAAGTGTTTAACGAGCTCCCGATGGAGTTCGCTGTCGAAGCTCAGCGGTTGCTGAGCGTGAGCCTGGAAGGAAGTGTGGGCTGATGCTGCACGTCAACAACCTCACCGCTGCCATTGGTGGCAAGCAAATTCTGAACGGTCTCGACCTCGATGTCGGCGCCGGCGAAGTGCATGCGATCATGGGTCCGAACGGCTCGGGCAAGAGCACTTTTGCGCACGCTCTTGCGGGGCGCGATGGTTATGAGGTCACCGGGACGGTCACCCTCGACGGAGTGGACCTGCTCGACATGGAACCCGAGGCGCGGGCCGCTGCTGGTGTGTTCCTGGGATTCCAGTACCCGGTGGAGATTCCGGGCGTGAACAACATGTACTTCCTGCGCACGGCAGTCAATTCGGTGCGGCGCGCTCGCGGCGAGACCGAAGTTGGTGCTCGTGACTTTTTGAAGGTCGCCAAAGAGGCGATGGACCTCGTCGAGATGAAGCAAGACTTCCTCGATCGTGCCGTCAACGCTGGCTTCAGCGGTGGCGAGAAGAAGCGCAACGAGATTCTTCAGATGGCATTGATGCAGCCGCGCCTCGCGATCCTCGACGAGACCGATTCGGGTCTCGACATCGATGCGCTGCGCGTCATCGCCGGTGGCGTCAACGCACTGCGGGGCCCGGAACGGTCGATGATTGTGATCACTCACTACCAACGGCTGCTCGACTACATCAAGCCGGACTTCGTGCACGTGCTCGTCGACGGTCGCATTGTCGAGTCGGGCGACCACACCCTTGCTCTGCATCTCGAGGACCACGGGTACGCCAGCTTTGTCAACCATGACCTCGACGACGCCCCCGAGCGGCCTCTCACCGGAGTCCAATCGTGACGGCGGCGCCCGCGGCGGTCGACCCGACGGTTGCGGGCCGAACCGTTGCACTCGATTGGGTCGAGGCGAACGGATATCCAACGAAACGTCACGATGCGTGGCGCTACGCACCGCATCAGCAACTCACTGCGTTGTCGTTCGGTCCTCCAGTCACGCTCGCATCGAGTGTGCCTGACCTCGAGGCTCAGATTCCTGTTCTCGATGGTCCGCGCATCGTCGTGGTCAACGGTGTGGTCGATGTCGAGCTCTCTTCGATGACTGGTCCGGCGGGTCTCCACCTGTCGAGCCTGCTCGATGCCCGTCGGGAACAACCGGAGCGCATTTCGTCACACTTCGATCGTGGCGACAGTCAGATCACCGACGCCTACATGGCGCTCAACTTGGCGTTCGGTGGCGACGGTGCTGTGGTCCTCATCGACGATGATGTTGTTCTCGACGTGCCGATTCACATCGTGGACATCGAAGTGCCAGACGAGACACGCAATGCGTCGTGCACGGGTGTGGTCATCGAGTTGGGTGCCCGCAGTTCGGCCACAGTTGTCGAGACCCGCATTGGTGTCGGCGCCGAATTCGGCGGTTCGAACATCCGCACCACCATCACATTGGGCAACGCTGCCTCGCTCGAGCACGTGCTCCTCCAAGACGTGCCGCCGAGCCACGTCCACCTCAGCAGTATCGACGTGCACCAGGCTGCGGACAGCCGGTTCTTGGCTCGTTCCTTCAACCTCGGCGCCTCCTACGGACGTGCGGCCTACGACGTCGATCTCGCGGGTCCTGGTGCCCATGTCGACCTGTCGGGTCTGTTCTTTGGCTTCGGCGACCAGATTCTCGATCAGCAGATCAATGTCGTTCATTCCGCCGAGAACTGCACAAGCCGCCAGTCCTTCCGAGGCGTGCTGGATGACGAGAGCACCGGAATTTTCAACGGTGGCATCGAGGTCCGTCCGGGTGCCGATGGCACCGACGCGGAACAGTCGAACCAGAACCTGATTCTCTCCGATCGGGCCGAGATCAATACCCAGCCACGGCTCGAGATCCTTGCCGACGAGGTGGCCTGCAAGCACGGAGCCACCGTCGGCCAACTCGACGACACCGCGATGTATTACATGCGGTCGCGGGGCATCCCTGCGACCGAGGCTCGCCGCCTGCTCATCAATGGCTTCGCTGACCAGGTCGTCGACGAAGTCGGCATCGAATCGGTGCAAGCCTGGATCACCAGCCGCCTCGGACACGACGATGTCTGATCAGTCCGTCAGTGTCGGCAAGACCAAGGGCTTCACTCTGCCGCGTGCGGCCGTCGCCACGATCGTGCCTGCGGGCCATCAGGTGACCCTCGCCGCCGGTGACCGGGTCACGCTGCTCCAGGCGCTCGGTGCCACCGCAACGGTGACCACCCGTGACGGCGAAATGGCACGTCTTTCCCGGCAGGACTCGATCGACTTCGGGTTCATCGATGCCCCTGACGGTTCTGCAGTCGCGAGTGATGCGCCGTTCAGCATCGACCGGGTCTGGGAAGCCGCGACGACGGTCTATGACCCGGAGATCCCAGTCGACATCGTTGAACTGGGCCTCGTCTACCGCGTCGATGCCGAACAGTTGGATGGCGGTGGCTGGCACGTTGACATCGACATGTCAGTCACGGCCCCGTTTTGCGGGATGGGCGACATCTTGCGGCTCGACCTCCGAGACGCGGTCGCAGCAGTCACCGGGGTCGACACCGTGGACGTGAAGTTGGTCTTTGACCCTCCGTGGGACGCATCGCGTCTCTCCGATGTCGCCCGCCTTGAACTGGGAATGTTCTAGCCGCGAACAGGAGATCTCTCGACGCAGCTCTCGGCTGCGTCGAGTCGGAGTGTCAACGCACGACGTCGTAGCCGGCGTCTTCGATGACGGCGATGATGGCACCGCTCTCTCCGCCATGGACAGTGACGGTCTTGGCGTCGATGTCGACGTCGACGCTCCGGATGTCACCCAGGCCGTGTACCGCGGCCTCGATCGTGGACTTGCAGTGCCCGCACGAGATCTCCGGGACGGAGTAGGTGGTCGTTGCTGCGTCGGTCATGTCGTTCTCCTGAGAATGGTGTTGTTGGATGAGTGCAGTTCAGCCCGCAACAGCACTCGGTGATGCTGTTCGCGGTGCCTTCGGTGCGAAGCGTCGGAGGCGAATGCTGTTGAGCACCACGCTGATCGACGAGAACGCCATGGCGGCTCCTGCGATCAGTGGGCTGAGCAGGCCGGACACGGCGAGTGGGATGGCGATGGTGTTGTAGCCGAATGCCCAGAACAGGTTCTGCACGATGGTGCGGTAGGTCCGCCGGGACAGTTCGATCGCGGTGACCACGCCGGCGACGTCGCCGCGCATCAGTGTGAGGTCACTGGATTCGATCGCGACGTCGGTACCGGTTCCGATCGCGATGCCGAGATCGGCTTGGACGAGTGCGGGGGCGTCGTTGACGCCGTCGCCGACCATCGCCACGACTTCTCCGGCTGCTTGGAGGCGTTGCACTTCGCTTTGCTTGTCTTTGGGGAGCACTTCGGCAATCACACGGTCGATGCCAACGGCGTCGGCGATGGATTGTGCGGTGCGTGCGTTGTCGCCGGTGATCATCGCCACGGTGAGGTTGAGGTCATGGAGTTGTCGCACGGTGTCGATTGCTGATGGCTTGAGGGTGTCTGCCACCGCGATGACTCCACGGACCTCGCCGTCCCAACCGGCGAACACTGCGGTCCGACCCTTGTTTTCGAGCTTGGCTGCTGCGTCGTCGAGCGCCGCCGGGAGTTCGAGCGATGCCTGCGCGGCGAGTTCGCGGCGCCCGACCCAGACGGTGGTGCCATCGACGTTGGCTCGGATGCCGTGACCGACAATGGTGCCGAACTCGGTGACCGGGTCGACGGAGCCGTGCAGTTCGCGTGCGGCGTCGGCAATGGCGTGTCCGATCGGGTGCTCGCTGTCGGCTTCGACGGCGCCGGCTTTGGCGAGGAGCTCTGCTTCGTGGGTGCTGCTTGCGGCGACGATGTCGGTGACCGCCATCGCTCCCTGGGTGAGGGTGCCGGTCTTGTCGAAGACGACGGTCGTGATGCGCCGGGTGCGTTCGAGTACTTCGACGGACTTGATGAGGATGCCGAGCTGTGCGGCGCGGCCCGTGCCGACCATGATCGCCATCGGAGTTGCCAACCCGAGCGCACAGGGGCAGGCGATGATCAGGACCGCGACTGCGGCGTACACGCCGTCGCTGACGCTGCCACCGATGACCGTCCAGCCGAGGAAGGTGAGCAGCGAGATCGACATCACGACCGGGACGAACACGGCCGAGATCCGGTCCGCTAGCCGCTGCGCTCCGGACTTGCCGGTCTGGGCGTCTTCGACGAGCTTGACGATCTGGGCGAGTGCTGTTTCTGAGCCGATCGCCGTCGCCCGGATGGTGAGCACGCCCGATGTGTTGACCGTGGCGCCCGCGACGGTGTCTCCGACGGTCTTGTCGACGGGCAACGATTCGCCGGTCAGCATCGATTCGTCGACTGCACTTGCACCTTCGGTGACTTCGCCGTCGACGGGCACTTTTTCGCCGGGGCGAATCTTGATGAGATCGCCGACCTGGACGGACTCGACCGGCACCATCTCTTCGACACCGTCACGCACGAGGCGTGCTTCTTTGGCGCCGAGTTCGACGAGAGCTCGCAGCGCCTTGCCGGCACGGCCTTTGGCCCGGGCTTCGAGGTAGCGGCCGAGGGTGATGAAGAACATGATCACCACAGCTGCTTCGAAGTACAGCTCCATGCCGCCGGTGAACAGTTGGTAGGTCGAGAAGGTGAACGCGGAGAGCGTGCCCATTGCAATGAGCGTGTCCATATTCGCCGTCAGGTGGCGGGCGCGTTGGGCGGCGCCGACGAGGATCGGCCAACCGACGTAGAACTGGACCGGGATCGCGAGGGCGAACTGCAGCCAGCGCAGCGCGGTGTTCTCCATCGCGAGGTCGTGGTACAGCATGGTCGAGACCATGAACGCGGCGATTGGCGCCGAGATGATGGCTCGCCGGAGCCACATTGCTTGCTGCTGTGCCTCGTCGCGGTCGACTTGGTCGGCGCGTTCGGCTGCGGTCGGACCCGATGCAGTCTGGTCGGCGGCGATGTCAGTGAGTTCGTAGCCGGCCTTCTCGACGGCGTCGGCGAGCAGTCGGGCGTCGAGGTGTTCTCCTGGGAGCGCGGTGACGGTGGCTCTGCCGGTGGCGTAGTTCACTTCGGCGTCGGCGATTCCCGGCTGGCGCTGAAGGACTTTCTGGATTCGGGCGGCACATGAGCCGCAGGTCATACCGCCGACGGCGAATTGCCCGGCGGCGGATTCGATTGTTTCGGGCGCGTGGAGGGTGTAGCCGGCTCGTTCGACTGCTGACTGCACTGCGGCGAGGTCGACGGTGTCGTCAACCGAGACACGCGCTCGGCCGGTCGCGAAGTTGACGTCGGCATGGGTAATGCCTGGCTGCTTGGCGAGGGTTTTCTGGATCCGCGCCGCGCACGATCCGCAGGTCATGCCGTCGACGTCGAGATCGAGGATCTGTTGCCGGTCGAGGAGTTGATCGGTCATGTTGTCAACGTACGCCTTCCAGTCCAGGGCAAGGTCAAGCGACGGTGAAGCGACGTCGGACACATCGCCGGGAGCGATTCAGCCGGCGGCGGCGTCGGTGATGATCTGGCACCTGTTCGCGTCGGTGCACTTTGCCGGGTCAAGCGCTCCGGCACGTCGATACATCGCCTGCAGTTCGACACGGGCGGCCTCAAGTTCGACGATCCTCTCGTCGAGTTCGTCGAGGTGCTGTCGAAGGAGCGCCTTGGTGTGCTCGCAGGTCTGGCCGCCCTGATCTTTAATCTCGAGGATCGACTTGATCTCCGCGAGCGCGAGCCCGGTTGACTGGGCTTGCTTGACGAAGTCGAGTCGCTCGACCGCAGCGGGCCCGTAGGAGCGATAGCCGGAGTCTGTTCGCGCTGGTTCGTCGAGGACGCCGATCGACTCGTAATAGCGAATGGTCTTGGTGGTGACTCCGGCGGTGTTGGCGAGTTCTCCGATCTGCATGCAGACCACGGTATCGAGGCCACACCCACCCAACCTTGCTGTTGACTGGAATCTTTCTGCGTGACGCGACCCGAACGGTGCTGCAGTCGCTCCGACCGAGGCATTGCGCCACAACTAGGGTCAAGGTCGCGTTGTTTCAACCCTTCGATGCTGAAAGGCCTTGCATGCTCTTCCCGATTCGCAAGATCGTGAGTCTGACCGAAGAGATTCGGTCAGATCATGGCCCCGCCCCCGCTACCCCGCTCTTCAAGGGTGCCATCGCCGCAGTTGTCGGCAACCCGTACGTTGGTCAATACGTCGATGATCTCTCGCCGGCCTCAGATGAGCTGCGCGCGCTCGGCGAAGAGTTGGGTGGCCAGTTGATTACCCACCTCGGAGGTGACCCGTCCGCTATTGAGAGTTACGGCAAGGGCGCCATCGTCGGGGGTGCCGGCGAGATTGAGCACGGCGCCATGTGGCACATTCCCGGCGGTGGTGGGATGCGAGCGGCCATCGGCCGAGGCACGTCGATTGTGCCGTCGACCAAGAAGGTGGGTGCGATGGGTGCGCGGCTCGATGTTCCGCTCACTCACCTCGATTGGTCGTATGTGGGCAGCCACTACGACGCAATTGAGATGGGGGTGTCTGATGGACCCCGGCCCGATGAGATGGTGTTGATCTTGGCCATGGCCACGGGTGGGCGGATCAACGCTCGTCTGGCTGGCGGGTTCACGATTGAGGATCAGGGCAAGCCGGGGATGCCGGCATGAGGGTCGCAGTCATTGGCCTTGGTCGGATGGGTTGGCCAATCGCCGGTCATCTTGCGGGCGGCGAACATGGCCACGAGGTCAAGGTGTTTGATATCTCAGCCGAGGCAACGGCTGCGTGGGCCGGCGAGCACGCTGGTGAAGCGGCGGCGTCGGTTGCCGATGCGGTCAGCGGCGCCGATGTGATTGTCTCGTCGTTGCCTGCCGACAAGGAGATGCGCGTTGTTGTCGACGAAGCGCTTGCCCATGTCGCTGAGGGCGCGATCTGGATCGACCACTCCACGATTTCTGCTTCGGGAGCGCGCCAGTTCGCTGATGAGCTCGCCGACCGTCGAGCGCATTTTCTGGACGCTCCGGTGTCGGGCGGCGTTGATGGTGCTCGCAACGGTTCGCTCACCGTCATGGTCGGTGGCGATGAGGACGCGTTTGCCCGGATCGAGTCGTCGATGGCTGCTTACGCGGGCCGAGTCACCCATATGGGGCCGTCCGGAGCTGGCCAGATCACCAAGATGACGAACCAGATTTGTGTTGTTGGCGTCGCCCAGGCGTTGGCCGAGGGGCTGGATTTCGCGATCAACGCCGGTCTGGATCCGGAACGAGTGGTGCATGTGATGACCCAGGGGTCCTCGACGTCGTGGGAGATGGAGAACCGGGCTGCGCAGATGATTGCCGGCGAATACGACTTTGGGTTCTCGACGACTCTGATGCGCAAAGACGTCGGCCTGGTCCTCGACGAGGCGAGTGCGATGAATGTGTCGTTGCCGGTGACGGCAATGGTTGCTCAGTTCCTTGCCGACGTTCATGCCCTCGGCGGAGCCGACTGGGATTGGTGCAGCTTGATGGAGCGGCAGCGGCGACTTTCTGCGCCAGACGGCTGAACAGCGTTCGGTCGTCGCCGCGAACCATCAGCGTTGCGACCAGACAGCCACTGCTCGTTTCCGAGCGTTGAGGTGCCCGGGACGGGATTTGAACCCGTACTCCACGTTCGTGGAAGGGGGGTTTAAGCCCCCCGCGTCTGCCAGTTTCGCCACCCGGGCGGGTTGCGTGCTCTCACACTCCGGACCAGGTTAGAGCGAGTCGCTGTTCGACAGCACCTACGCTTGAGAGATGGCTCTCCAAGATTCCCTCGCTGACACGCAGATGAAGTTCATGAACCTCGTCCATCGCAGTATCCGCACGATTTCGTTTGGTCGCGTCGGCAACACACTCGGCTCGATGCCAGTCGTCGAACTGCACGCCGTGGGCCGCAAGAGCGGCAAGGCGCGCACAACCATGCTCACCACACCGCTCCAGGAGAACGGCAGCTACGTGATCGTGGCGTCCAAGGGAGGCGACGATCGCGACCCGGAGTGGTATCTCAACATTGTTGCCAACCCCGATGTGAGCCTCGTGATTGGGGACGGCACACGTGTGGACGTGACGGCTCGAACCGCCACGGCCGACGAGAAGGCCGAGATGTGGCCCAAGATCGTCGACGCCTACAAGGGCTACGCCGGGTACGCACAGAAGACCGACCGTGACATCCCGGTGGTGATCTGCGAACCACGCACTCCCTGAGCTTGAGGAGCGCCCGTCGATCAGGTCGGGCCAGTACCGATCAAGTCCACCGGTGCGGACCACGCGCATTGCTTGAGCGTCATCACCAGCAGCGCGCTCCGGGCAACCCGGTCGGTTTCATGCTGCACCGCGCGCAACGTGTGACCGAGCAGAGTTCGAAAGCTGAATCTCTGCACCCTCGGTCATCACAGCCCACAGGTCGGTCCGCACTCGGTCGGCATGGGGCGGTACCAGTCGGTTTGCGACGATCACTCCCTCGATCATGTCGGCGAGTACTGCTCCGAGGGGTCGATTCTTGACCCGGATGGACACCACTGCTCCTTTCGGGCGTCGCCGGATGCTGCGTTCGATGCCGACAAGCCGTGGTGGGCAGCGATAGCTCGGCGCGTCGAGGCCCAGACTGCGTGCTGCACGGCTGAGCGTGCGTGCCGCATGGGCAAACTCGACGGTTGAGGCGAACTCCATGACCTCACTATGACGACGCGCGCTCACAGAGTTGCCCGGCGCGGTGCCTTTAGCGATCTCGGCGCGTCCTGCCCAGCAATCCGCCGCTCCGCCCACCGAGTTCGACACACGCCGTGCCAACCGCGCGTGCCTTTAGCGATCTCGGCGCGTCCTGCCCAGCAATCCGCCGCTCCACGCACCGAGATCGACACACGCCGTGCCAACCAGCCAACCAGCCCGCCCGCGGGAGGGAGCCGGGTCAGTGCGTGGTGCCGGCCAGTTGTTCGTCGAGCCAGGCCATCGCGTCGTCCATGACCTCGTCGGAAATCACCGACGACGTCCAGTCGTCGAGCTCGCTGTCGGCCACGACGGCGACAGGGGACATTTCCTCGTGCTTGACCACCTCGGCATCGTCGCCAGTCACGGTGCCGAGGATTCGGTCCATGAGCTCGTCTCTCTCCATGATCTCGGTGGCATCGCGTTCCGCAGCGAGGACGATGCCTGCGAGTTCAGCGCCACTGGATGACGAGGACTCAGACTGCTCAACGACGAGATCATCGGATCCGCTACTCCGGTCCTCATCGTCGTCGTGCTCGCCGTCGTGCTCGTCGTCGTCGCCACTGGGCCAGAGCACCATCACCACGACGATGCCAATGAGGAGAATGATCACCCAGATTTGCTGGAGGAACTGGAACAGCTTGCCACCGTGCGGGAGATGGGCGAGGGGTTGTCCCACGATGTTCTCTTCAGTCAACTGCCAGCGGTCAGGTGTGGTCCGGTTGTCGCCCTGGGTAATGAAGAATCCTTCGTCGTCGACCTCCACGACTCGGTGGATGACGAGCAGTCCTTCACCGGTCTCACCGTCGGGAACTTCAAACACGACGGTGTCCCCAATTTCAGAGGTCGGTCGTTCTCTGACGATGACGAGGTCCCCAAGATCGTATGTGGGCTCCATCGAGTGCCCGGATACGACAACGGCACGGGTCTGTCCGCCCAGTGGCGCCGGCCAGAGATAGAGGGTGCCGGCCACGATGACCAGCGTGAACAAGATCGAGAGAATCCGGCGCCACAGTGGGGCGCGCTCGACTTCTCCGTCGACGATGTCCAGACCCTCCGCCTGTTCGTCAGCGGCAGGAGGGTCGATCACAGACTGTTGCTCGGTGACGGTGTCGATGCTCACGGGCATGCACCAAGCCCAAACTCGGTCCCGCACAACAACTCGCCGGCGTCCGATTCCTTCGCACTACCGACAACTCCGTCCAGACCGATGATCAGGTCGCCGTCATCGTTTTCCTCGGCCTTCTTCGTGACGGTGCCGTTGACGACCAGGTTGCCCGGCCCAGACTCCTTCGCCTCATCGACGCCTCCGTTCACGGTCAGGTCGCCGGCGTCTTTCTCCTCGGCCTTGTCCGCGACCGTGCCGTTGACGACCAGGTTGCCCGGCCCAGATTCCTTCGCATCATCGCCAACGGATCCGTTCGGACCGATGATCAGATTGCCGTCGCCCTTTTCCTCCACCTTGTCCGCGACCGTGCCGGAGATGTCAACGGAGCCGTTGCCGTCCTCCTTGATCCCCTTGCCAACGTTGCCACCAGCGAGGACGGTGACGCCACCATCGCCCTTCTGGGTGATCTTGCCGGTGACCAACCCGCCGGCGCCGATCGTGATGTTGCCGTTCTTGACTTCGAGGTCTCCGTCAATCGTGCCAAGCACGACGATGTCGGCTTTCCATTTCAGCTTCTTCACGTCGATGGTCGTCCCGACAGGCACCACACAAGCGACAGCGTTGTCTCCGGCGCCACAGTCGGGTCGGGGCGGAAGGGTCGTTGTGGGCACTGAGACGGTGCCCGACACGGAGAAGCTGGCGACGTCGGCGCTCGAAATCCCACCCAGGCTGGCCGCATGCCCGAAGGTCAATGCGCTCGCGCCGACCACTGCCACAGCAGCGATCCCAAGCGGCAGCGAGCGCCCTCGGCCTGAGTGACGCGAGCGAGGTGTCGTCATGGCTGTATCCCAAGCGATGCTCGAGTGCTCGCAGGTGCTGCGCTGAATCCTGGGTGAGCCGAGGCGGAACGCGCGTGGAACGAGAGCATCAGGCACATTGCATGTGTCGTCATGTCGTTGGCGTTCCTTCTGCTCACAGCTCCGTCGACAGAGCTCTTCCGATAGTCATCGGTGCTCAGGCTTGGTTTCTTGAGGAAATGTTGACACGACGGCGGTTCACCTGGAGCGCCTGAGTGGTGTCCACAAATCTGGCTAGGGGGCGATCGGGTTGCCGCCGATTGTCAGGGCGATGCCGTCGACGTCGTCGCTGAACAATCGGACCCGAATGCTGGCCCTGCCGCCGTTGCTGACCGTCAGCGAGGCTCCGTTGGTCGTTGCCGAGACTCCGCTGGCACCGTTCTCAAACAGAGTGATCGAGTAAGGCAGGTCGCGGCAAGCGAGGCTGACGTCGCGGAGCACGACTCGGTTCACCCGGTATTCACCGCGGCCACGACGGAAGCTTTGCCGGAACTCGTAGGTGATGCCGTCGGTGTCGCAGGAGCCGACTGCCGCACTGTCGGCTCCTAGGTTGTCGGTCCCCAACCCACCCAGGCTGGCCGCCGATGCCCCAAC
Organism: uncultured Ilumatobacter sp.; assembly: GCF_963980585.1. Classification (NCBI taxonomy): domain Bacteria; kingdom Bacillati; phylum Actinomycetota; class Acidimicrobiia; order Acidimicrobiales; family Ilumatobacteraceae; genus Ilumatobacter; species uncultured Ilumatobacter sp. Next base: position 11,504 of record NZ_CAXCAM010000030.1, on the reverse strand, counting down.
AGCAATCGTGCCGGTGACGGCGATGGCGACCACAACGGCTCTGAGACGTTGGAATTTCGTGTTGGTCATGTCAGTGGTCCTTCGGTGGTCGGCGCGCAGCTCGACCCACGGAATCAGGGGGTGATCTCGTCGTTGATGACGGTGGCGAGTCCCGGCGAATCGATCGTCGGATGATCGCCTGTGGCGAAACCGACGAGGCCGGCCGCCCCCGACGTTCCCACCCCAGCCGGAGCAGGGCGTGGAACATCGGACGCGACCGGCCTCGGTCAGGTCATGTCAGATCCTGAGGATCAGGGTGCTGCTGGTCAGCCGCTGATCGACAGCGCGGCGTTGGTCACCGCTTCGGCTGCGACGCCGTCGTCGAGGGAGACGTCGAAGGCTCCGGATGTGAGCGCAACAGTGCCAGTTTTAGTCGAACCCAAGATGTTGGTTCCGTCGGTGAGGGTCAGCGAGAAGGCCTGGCCTTCGCAAGCTGCTGCGACGCTGGAAATGCTCACTGAATACGTCCTCGCTGGTAGCAAGTAACGCCCGCTGGGGACTTCGGGTGTTGTCAGCTGCCGCCGAGGTACAGGATCAGTTGTGCGTCGTCGCGCCCGGCGACGGGTGGTGCTTCGTCAAGTGGGGCCAGGTCGGCGTCAAGTTCAAGGTCAGCGCGCATCCGGTCGGCGGCATTGACGTCACCGTCGGCGTAGTAGATGACGGTCTCCACCGTTCGCACCGCGCCCACCAGGCCGCGCACGTCGGTGTAGCCCAGCTCGATGAGTTGCGCGACTGTCGGTTCCAGACGCTCTCCTGCCGTTGATCCGTTGACGACGACCACGGCGTAGGCGTCTCGTGGGAGTGGCTCGATAGTGGTCGGTGGCACTGTCGACGTTGTTGACGTCGTGGTCGTGGTGGTGGTCGTCGTTGTGGTGGTGGTCGTGGTGGTTGGCGGCAGCGTCGTCGTGGTCGTCGAAGAAGTGGTGGTCGTGGCGGGGGTGATCTCGCCGCGACTCTCCAAGACGAACACGGCTGCGATCAGCCCGGCGATACCGATCGCTACGACGATGTTGACGATGGTGGCGCGGTTCATGGCAGGCCGACGAGGGAGCTCAGATGGATGTCGCGTCGCAACAGCAACGACTGACGAAAGATCACGGCCGTTTGAACTGCCGTGACAGCACGTCGATGGTCGAATCGGTCCCCGCGTTGCTGGGCAGACCGGAAATTCCGGCGCCAGCAAATGCACTGGTCGCTGCGACAATCACGTCGGCCATCCGCAGCTTCATCATGCGCGCCCGAGGCTACCGACCGAGCGTCAAGCTGTGCCGGACCTCTGGGAACTATTCGCCAAGCCAGGGCGAGACCGAGCATCCAGAGGAGTTGGGTACAGTTCGACGTCGTGAGCGCCGAGGCCGACAACACAGCCAGCCCCGATGCGCTGACCAGCCTCACACCAATCCAACGCAAGACACTCCAAGCACTCCGCCGCAGCGGCGAGCCCCTGGTGTTCGATGAGGGGCTGGTTGCTGACATCCGCACCGAGATGCGCGTCGCACTCGATCATTTCGCCGCCCGGCTCGACGACGGTCAAGATCTCTTCGTCACCAAGCACCGCATTGCCTCTGTCCTCGATTGCGAGGCACATTTTCTTGCGCCCGACGAGTTCGAGTGGACACCGGCAACCGCCAAAGGCCAAATCGCGCACCGGGCAATTCAGCTATTGCTCGGGTGGCGCGGCGAACCGTCCCCCACGGACCTGGTCGACGAGGCCATGGCGCGGCTCGCTGATGAGGACCGGGGCATCGGGATCTGGATCGCCACCCTCGACAAAGGCGACGAGGCCGACACCCGAGGCCTGTCGACTGAACGGGTGACCAAGTTCGTTGAGAGCTTCCCGCCGCTTGATCGGCGCGCGAATCCCGTGACTGAGGCCGCCGCGCAGTGGCCCGTTTCAGGTCCAATTCTTCTTCGGGCTCGGGTCGACTTGATGATCGGTCGACCTTCCGGCAATGAGAGCCGCAAGGTGATCATCGATCTCAAGACGGGACGAGTGGGGCCTCGGCATCGCCAGGACCTCGGGTTCTACGCACTGGTCGAGACGCTGGTGCGCGGCGTTCCACCAAGAAAGCTGGCGACGTTCTATCTTGATGCGGGCGAGGCCCAGACCGAGGATGTCAGCGAACGCTTGTTGCGCACAGCGGTGCGGCGCACGCTCGACGGGATCAACGCCATGGTCGAGCTGGGCGCGGAAGGCCGTCCCCCGGTCAAACGGCCCGGCAGTAGCTGCCGCTGGTGCCCCCTCGCCGAGGGCTGCGACGAGGGCCAGGCACACCTGGCCACCTTTGACACCCACTGAGCGCTCCGGTCGTTCGGGCAACCGCTCTGCTCCGTTTGCCCCTTCCGCAAACATAGCCGAAATCCGCTTCCACCACGTCTACCCTCTTCCACCATGAAGGGCATCATTCTCGCTGGCGGCACTGGTTCGCGCCTCCATCCAGTCACACGCGGAACCTCGAAGCAGTTGTTGCCCGTCTACGACAAGCCGATGATCTACTACCCGCTGTCGGTGCACATGCTGGCTGGCATTCGTGAGGTCTTAATCATCACCACGCCCGAGGATCGTGCCGGGTTCGAGCGTCTGCTCGGCGACGGGTCGCAATGGGGTCTGCAGCTCGAATACGCCACGCAGCCCTCTCCCGACGGCCTCGCTCAGGCCTTCCTCATCGGTGCCGATTTCCTCGATGGCCAAGGCGCCTCACTCGTGCTCGGTGACAACCTGTTCTACGGCGCCGGGTTCTCGAAGCTCGTTTCCAGCGCCGCTGACCGACCATCGGGCGCCACGGTGTTCGGGTATCACGTCAAGGATCCACAGCGCTACGGCATCGTTGACCTCGATACAGACGGCCGGCCGACCAAGATCGAAGAGAAACCCGAGAATCCCAGCAGCCATTGGGCAGTCACCGGGCTCTATTACTTCGATGAGCGAGTTGTTGAGGCTGCCGAGCTGGTGAAGCCGTCGCCGCGTGGCGAACTCGAGATCACCTCGGTCATCGACTACTACCTCGAACGCGGTGAACTGAACGTCGAGCAACTGAACCGCGGCTTTGCATGGCTTGACACCGGTACGTTCGATTCGATGGTCGAGGCGTCCGAATTTGTGCGTGTGATTCAGCATCGCCAGAACAGCCAGATTGCGTGTCTCGAAGAGATCGCGTGGGAGCAGGGCTGGATCGATGACACGGCATTGCAAGCTGCGGGCGAGTCGATGGCCAAGAACACTTACGGTCAGTACCTGCTCAACCTGCTCGAAGGTGGTCCGCGATGAGTGAGCAGATGAAGATCCTGGTGACGGGCGGCAAGGGCTTCATCGGCTCTGCCGTCGTCCGTCACCTCATCATCGAGACCGACCACGAAGTCGTGAACGTCGACAAGATGACCTACGCAGCCACCGAAGGCTCAACGCAGATGGTGGCCGACAGCCCGCGGCTCGCCTTCGAGCAAGCCGACATCTGCGACATCGACCGCATCACCGAAATCTTCGCAGCCCACTCCCCCGATGCGGTCATGCACCTCGCCGCAGAAAGCCATGTTGACCGCTCGATCGACGGCCCCGCTGCGTTCGTGCAGACCAACCTGATCGGCACGTTCACAATGCTCGAAGCCGCTCGCGCTGCCGGCGTGCAGCGCTTTCACCACATTTCGACCGACGAGGTGTTCGGATCACTCGGCCCAACCGACCCCGCCTTCACCGAAACCACCCCGTACGACCCACGGTCGCCGTACTCGGCGTCGAAGGCTGGATCTGACCACCTGGTGCGGGCCTGGGGCGAGACCTACGACCTGCCGGTGTTGCTCACCAACTGCTCGAACAACTACGGGCCGTTCCACTTCCCCGAGAAGCTGATTCCGCTTGTCACGATCCGTGCCCTGCACGGCGAACCGCTTCCTGTGTACGGCAAGGGCGACAACATCCGTGACTGGCTGCACGTCGAAGACCACGCTGCCGCACTCGTCACCGTTGTCGAGCAAGGCACACCAGGCGAGACGTACAACATTGGCGGCAAGGCCGAACGCACCAACCTCGAAGTGGTCGAAACGCTCTGTGACCTCGTCGACGAACTCGCCGGCCCGCTCGATTCCGGCGAGTCGCGCCGTTCGCTCATCACCTTCGTCGCCGATCGCCCTGGTCACGATCAGCGCTACGCCATCGATCAGACCAAGATCCAAGGCGAATTGGGCTGGGAGCCCAAGCACACCTTCGACACCGGGCTGCGGAGCACCGTGCAGTGGTACCTCGACAACCAGGCCTGGTGGCAGCCACTCCGCGATGCGCAAGCCACCGAGCGTGTCGGGTTGAAGAAGTAGCGATGGAGGTCATCAAGACCGCCCTCGACGGCGTCGTCGAGATCCGCGCGAAGCGCCACGGCGATGACCGCGGCTGGTTCAGCGAGACCTACAAGCAACACGCCCTGATCCACGCCGGAATTGACATCGACTTCGTCCAAGACAACGAGTCGTTCTCGGCCCCGACCGGCACGCTGCGCGGCCTGCACTACCAGACCGCTCCGCACGCCCAAGACAAGCTCATTCGCGTGATCCACGGGTCGATTCTCGACGTGGCAGTCGACATTCGGCGGGCCTCACCGACCTTCGGCCAGCACGTAGCAGTCAAGCTCACCGCTGAGGACGCCAATCAGCTCCTCGTGCCCGTCGGGTTTGCCCACGGCTTTTGCACCCTCGAAGACAACGTGCGTGTGGCTTACAAGGTCAGCGGCCAGTACGCACCGGACTGCGAACGCGCAATCCGCTGGGACGACCCCGACCTCGCCATTGCGTGGCAACTCCCGGCCCACGGTGCCACCCTGTCCGGCAAGGACGAAACCGCTCCGCTCTTCGCCGACCAGCCCGACCTCTTCTAGGCCCCAGCCTCGCTCCCGCCGGCACGCCCGCCGATCTCGGCGCGCTCCACCCAGCTTCCCGCACCAGCACACACCGAGTTCACCGCGCCCCACCATCCCGAACCGTGCACCCGGTCAACTCGGCGCGTTCCACCCAGCATTCCGCCGCGCCAAACACCGAGATCACCGAAAGCTTCCCTGGCCGCCCGCGTCCGACCCACTGCAAAGACGTGACATACCATTGTCGGATGATCAGTCGGTCAGCGCCGCTCCTCATCATCCTCGCCCTCGCCGCCTGCGCCTCCGGATCCGAAGACGCTGGCTCCACAACAGCAGGCACTGCCGTCTCCGTCATCACCCCCGCCCCCGATCCGCCCGACACAACGACTACGACAACCACCACCAGCACCACCCCTCCGACACCCACCACAACCCAAGCCCCGACCACCACCCTCGAGCCCATCACCCAAATCGAAGCCGCCGTCAAGCAGGCATACCTAGATCTTGATGCTGCGTACCTTGCGGCGGCCGGAGACCCAGCGAACAGGGAGTTACGCGAGGCCTACCGGGCTGCCTATGCACCAGACAGCTTCGAGGGACAAGCAAGTTTCCTTGACGAACTGCTCACCAACGGGACCCGATTGCGAATCAACCCCGACGTGCCGCGATCAGTTTCGTTTCCATCGCCAATCGATCCTCTATCTGCAAGCGAAATCGCGATCGAGATTTGTGAGGTTGACAGCGACGTGATCTACATTCCGGCCACCGATACCCAGCCTGAGGTGATCATCGACGATCGAGTCGTCACCCGCCTCGCCCGATCGGTATTCGTGCAGCGGGCCGAACGATGGGTGCTTGAAAGCGGCGAGCTTCTCGATCGGTGGGAGGGCCACGAGGACTCATGCGGCCTTTAGCAGCTCTTCTCACGCTGCTGATCGCTGCCGCGCCGGGGACCCTCAGCGCAGCTGGAAGTGACGACAAGGTCGCACCAACCACCAACGAAGACACTGGTGACGTGGGGGTTCGGGTGGTGTCTGGGGTGGTGTACACGCCGGGTGGCGGGAGCGGGCCCAAGTGCTCGTGGAATCGTTACGACCAGGGCGATTGGGAGGCAGCCATCGGCACTCCCCCGCCACCGCCTCGCGACTACGACATCCCCGACGAGGAACTCACCCCCGAAGAACTCGCCGCCCGCAACGCCGAACGCGAGCAAGACGCCCGACGCGAGATCGAACGTCGGTCACGCACCTAGGTCACCGCATTCAACGGCGAACCGCACCATGTTTATGACGTCCGCTGCGCCGGTTTCAGCGGCAACCTCCGCCTCGTCCCCGCCAACCTCGACGCCGATGACCTCCTCCCCGGCCTCATCGCCGCCGCCCAAAGCCGCATCGAGCTCCCCGTCCCGAACGTCTCACCCCAACTCGACCTCGGCGGCTATGTCAATCTCGGCATGTGGCTCGCCGTCGAGCCCGCCACCTTCGCACCGCTGACCGCCGAAGCCGGCCCCGTGTGGGCAACCCTTACCGCACAGCACGACAGCATCACCTTCGATTTTGGCAACGGCGACACCCGCAGCTGCGCCGGCTTCGGGACCCCAATCGTCGACACGAACACACTCGACGAGGGCCCCTGCGGCTACACCTATCGCCAGTCGAGCCCCGACGACGCCCCCTACTCCGTCGGCGTCACCACCACGTGGAGCATCAGTTACACCAGCTCCAGCGGCTCGGGTTCGCTCGACCCGTTCAATCGCACCGCCAACTTCGACCACGACGTCGACGAGATCCAAACCATCGGCCGCGAAAACTGACCTCGAGGCGTCAATCTCGGGCAGCAGCGCCCAGCATTCCGCCCCGCAGCGCGCCGAGATCGACAAGGAGAAAGCGATCACCGCCAGCGCGTTCAGAAGGACGTGGCATCACCACTCGTTTGGGTCCAGACGCGACAAAGCGCCCGTCACATCGCCAGTGGCGAGCGAGCGAGCGCTCAGAAGTGCTGCAAAGCAGCGAGATTCGTGGTGGGTGGCGCGGTCAGCGACCCATGTTCGGCCGCTTGCCGTGGTTCGCCTTGGAACGACGGAGGCGGGCCTTGCGCTTGCTGGTCTTCTTCGACATAGGGCTGCCATGCTACGGCTCGCGCGGCCGACCCCCAACCGCCATGCAGCTGAACGGGCAACGTCGCAGGTCAGCGAGTGTCGAGCGTCATCAATGCAACGGCGGTTCCCAGGCCCACTTCGGACCGAATCGTGGCAATCCGCCGCCCTGGCTGCACCGCGTCCTTCGGCTCGCTCACCCGTTCCGGTCCAAGCAGCGCACACGCAGCGTCGAGGTCATCGACGTTGATCACGAGCCCCCAGAACTCCGCCGCGCCACGGTCGTAGTCCGGGTGCTCCACGATCTCGACAATCAGGCCACCGCGCCCGATCCGATGGAACCCCTGGGTAATCGTTCCGAGCTCACGGGTGCGCTTCAGTGCACATCCGGTTGCGTCAGCAACCGCGCCCGACACCGTCTCCAGACTGCTTGTCATGATCACGACATGATCGAGTTCGGCCGCTCCCAGCGCGTGGTCGGCAAACGACGGCGGCGCCGGGTCAACCACGTCGACGGGCAGCCCAGCGATCATCGCCACCGGATCGATCCCGCTCAATCCCCAGCCCACAATGCCGGCGTCGTCAGCGCCGGTTGACTCAGCGATCTTGAGACCTGTGCCAAACAGTGGGATCAATCCATCGCCGCCCACGGTCAAGCCAATCGAGCGCCACGTTTCCGGGTCGCCTGCAACTGTCAACCACTCAACTCTGGCCTCGTTCGTTGTCACCGAGTCATCCTGGCACCTCGCCGCGAGCACTGACTGACCGAACAGCGTGATCCGCCTCCCGAGAACCAAGCCGGGCTCACCACGCGACCGACGTCAGAGTCAGGCGGCTGCTGACTGACGTGTCCACGCCAGCAGGTCGTCGACCGGCAACGTGTTGATGATCCGATCAATCGGCACGTTGCGTTCGGCTGCGCGGTCGCACCCGAGCGGCTGCCACTCGAGTTGGCCCGTTGCATGCGCATCGGAGTCGATCGAGAACCAGCAGCCGTACTCGATGGCAAGGTCAATGAGTTCTCGAGGCGGATCGAGCCGCTCGGGCCGACAGTTGATCTCGACAGCAGTGTTGAACTGCGCGCAGGCGGCAAACACGTAGTCCGCATCGAAGTCACTCGGCGGACGCTTGCCGATCATGCGACCAGTGCAGTGGCCGAGGATGTCGACATGGGGCGAAGCAACCGCCAGCAACATGCGCTCCGTCATCTGCGCCTTGTCCATGCGCAGCTTGGAGTGCACGCTCGCAACCACCACGTCGAGCCGCTCGAGCATGTCGTCACTGAGGTCAAGTGACCCATCGACCAGGATGTCGACCTCCATGCCCGACAGAACTCGGAAGTCATGGCCTGCTTCGGTGATCGCCGCGTTCAGATCGGCGATCTGGTCGAGTTGCTCGCTCAGCCGCTCCTCGTTGAGTCCGTGCGCAATGGTGAGCCGGGCCGAGTGATCGGTCTGCACCATGTACTCGTGACCGATCGCCATGGCTGTGGCCGCCATCGCTTCAACCGGCGCACCCCCGTCGCTCCACGTCGAGTGCAGGTGGCAGTCGCCACGCAGCGCGTCCCGATACACCTGCCCCTCGGGAGTGATCGCAACCGTTGATTCAGCCTCGATCTTGCGAAGGTACGTCGATTCGCGTCCTTCGATGGCATCGGCAATCACCGCCGCCGTTGACTTGCCGATTCCGTCAAGTTCCTGGAGCGTGTCGTTCTGAACCCTGGCCTCGATCTCATCGGCAGGCGTCGTCCGCACCACATCAAGGGCTCTGCCGAATGCCTTGGCTTTGAAGCCCTTTTCATGTGCACGGTCGAGGCAGTGAATCACGCGCAACAGTGCGGCCTCGGGCGTCATGGGTCGAATCGTAACGCTCTCCCACTGCCAGGCCCCGTGCGAAGGGCGGGGCGCCTGCCTGCCGGCGAACTGGGCGCGATCTCCCGCGGAATGCTGGGTTTCGGGCGCCGAGGTTGCTGGTGGGTCAAGTCGAAGCGACGATTCTGGACGGCGTCGCAGCGATACCGTCCCGACGGTGAGACGATTCGGAACGGCCCTGCTCATCGGGGTGATTGCCCTGAGCGCGTGCTCCGACGATCCGCCTGACTTCGAGGTGGCCGATCCCATCGGCAACGCCGAGCCCGGTGATGTGATCGCGCTCCGAGCAAACGGCGGCGCCGTCGAATACGTCAGCCGCCGCACCGGAGAGATCCGCTCGTTCGACACCGCTACCGATGCAACCCAGATCCTGGCGACGATTGGCGTGAGCACAGACGGCGAGCAACGCGGCCTGCTCGGTCACACCGTCATCGACGATCGACGATTTGCTGCGTGGACGGATCCGGACACATTCGACCTCGTCGTCGGCGAAGTCACGAGCGGCTCGGTCGATCGAATGATCTGGTCGGGAACCGGCACCCAATCGAAAGCCGTCGGTGGTCACCTCGACACGATCGACGGCAAGATCCTGCTCGGCATCGGATCCCTGACCGATTGGGCCAACGACCACGGGTCGGGCGCCATGGTCACTCTCGACCCCGATGGCAACGAGGGCCAAAGCCCCGTCGTCCTCAGTGACGGCTGGAACAACCCCTTCGCATTCACGGTGCTCGATGACGGAACAATCTGGGTAGCCGACAACGCTCCCGACGGTTCCGACCTCCCCGTCGCCGAGCGCGACGGAGAACGCATCGCCACCACCGACGCCACCGGACCAAGCCTCCTTGAACCGCCTCCCCAGCGGGCCCCGTCCGCCATCGTTGAACTGCCCGACGGCCGACTCGGCGTCTGCGGATTCCTCGACAACGAGATGCGCTCCTACTCCCTCACCGACGACGGCAACCTCGAACGGGCAGGCACGATCGGCCCCTGCCTCACCGGCGCCGCCGTGCTGGCCGACGGCACCATCGTCACCGCCTCAACCAATGACGACGGCGACGCCGCGCTCCTGATCCGTACGCCGTAAGGAACTCGGCGCGGCCTGCCCGACAATCCGCCGCACAGCGCGCCGAGTTCGCCGCTGATTCCGTCGACCCGTCCACGACGCCCACTGTCGGGGCATGCGGCTCTCCGATTTCGACCGATGGGCGCAGGAGCACCACGGCCTTCTGACCCTCCGCGCGTCCGGGCTGACGAACGACGCATGGCACCGCGCGCTGCGCTCCGGCACCCTCATCGGAGTCCACCGCCACGTTGCGCGTCTCCCTGGCACTCGGCGCGACCTCTTCCAGCGAATTCATGCCGGCGTGCTCGCGGCAGGCGAGGGCGCCATGGCATCGCACCACTCGGCCGCGGTGCTCTGGAAGCTCGTGGAACCAGACGGCGACCTGGTCCACATCCTCACCAGCCGCGACAGCCGGCCCGCCCTCGACGGTGTGGCCATCCATCGCCCGACCGATCGACAACGGCTCCAACCACAGCGACGACACAACATCCGTTGCACCGACCCACTCCGGACACTGTGCGACCTCGGCACCGACCGGCCCGAGCTGATGCAGTCCGCTGTCGGGGCCGCACTCGGCGCTCGCCTCGTCAGCATCGACGCCCTCACCGCCACCGCCGTCGCCCACAGTCGGCGGGGACGGCCCGGCACCGCCGCCCTTCGCTCAGCAATCGATGCCTGGGCGGTCGACCACCGGCCCGCAGACTCCGTCCTCGAGCTCATCTTCACCGACCTCGTCCGACGGCATCATCTTCCGCCAGTCGCGTTCCACGAACGGATCCGAGGATGGGAGGTCGACTTTCGATTCGTCGACACACCGGTGATCGTTGAGTGCGATGGGTGGACGACGCACGGTCTCGACCGGGATCAGTTCGAACGGGATCGTCGCAAGGACAGCGACCTCGCAATCGCCGGATGGCAGGTCCTCCGATTCACGTACCGAGCGATCGTCAACGAGCCGGCCGACACGGCGTTGCGCATTCGGCGAGCACTCCAACGATGGCAGCATCTCGCGGTGCCTGACTCAGCGTGACCGCGCGACAGCCGACGGGATCTGGGGTTGCGCTGCCCCGGAAAGCGCTGCTGCACGCGCCGAGAACGATGCGCTCCCTGATTCAGCCATGGAATGGTCGATCACATCACCGTCTCGCCTCTCTGAGGCGATGTGCTGTGCCGGTGCGGTGTGGTGAAATAGTGGTGTTGCCCTGTCGTGCACTGCGACGGCGGCCGATCCTCACCGCGGGAGACAACATCGTGTCCAATTCAGGGTCTCCAGACCACACCGACCGCCCCAGCGGCCCGGGAGGCGTTTTCGGCCGGATCGTCGGCTCGGTCGTCTCGCCAATCGTCGGCAACATCGATCTCGACGAAGTCATCGATCAGATCGATGTCAACGAGGCAATCGACCGCGTCGACGTCAACCAGCTGGTCGACCGGATCGACGTCGATCGCCTGGTGGAGCGAATCGACCTCGACGAGGTGGTCGCACGGGTCGATCTCAATCGAGCCATCGAGGGCGTCGACGTCAATCAACTGCTCGATCGCATCGACCCCGATCAACTGCTGGACCGGATCGACGCCGACGGGCTGCTCGA
>NZ_CAXCAM010000029.1:0-34647 GCF_963980585.1 uncultured Ilumatobacter sp. | reverse complement strand
CACCGGCACCGAAACATTGGCTGCCCGCCCGTCGTGGTCGACGCAGGTGCTGAGGTCGAACTGAACGATCAGGTCTCCGTTGGCCAGTTCGCGGTGAATGGGCTCGTTGGACATGATGCCGCTCACGACGGCAAGATTGATCTGCATGTGGTGCTCCCACGGGAATCGAGTCATTCGGCGGGGAGAGTCGGTGAGCTGCACCATATTGAGGCGCGCTCACATAGTTGGTTGCGAACCAAACACGAAACAGCCGTCATCGCGGAATGTCGAGCGGCAATGATCCTGTTGGGACATTCTGATGAACGCAATGCCGCATGCCGAGACTCATGCCGACGGGTCGGTGGCCCGTTGGCAAGTCTGGACGCGGCGGGGCATGGTGATGGCGATCTGGGTCGCCGCGATCATGGCCTGGTGGCAGTACCAGACGTCGAGCGGGCTCTCAACCACAGGTGCTGCGCAGGCGTTTATCGACACCGTTGAATTCGCCTGGTGGGGCGTTGTCGCATACGTCGCGGTCTACCTTGCCCGCCCGCTCGTGTTGTTCCCGGCATCGGTCCTCACCATCGTCGGCGGCGTGCTCTTCGGCCCAGTCGCGGGCGTTGTCATCGTGATCGTCGCGTCCAATGGCTCAGCAACTCTTGCCTACCTTGTGGGCCGATTACTTGGTCACGCCCCAGGCGGCCAGGTGGGCGAACGGGGCGATCAAGCGGCATCCTCGCTGGTCTCGCGTTGGTCGAACACGATGCGCGACAACAGTTTCGAGACCGTGCTCGTGATGCGCTTTCTGTTTCTTCCCTACGACCTCGTCAACTACGCCGCCGGCGCACTGCGCATCCGGTACGTGCCGTTCATCATGGCCACAGCAATCGGCTCGCTGCCCGGCACGATCTCGTTCGTGCTCCTCGGCGCCTCGCTGGAACGCGTCGATCAGGGACTCGGCGGCATCGACCCCATCGCGCTAGTCCTGAGCGTTGTGATCTTCGTGAGCAGCCTCGTGATCGCACGCGCGGCCAAACGACGGCAAGCTATGCCCAGCGCGACGCACCGTCTCTCCACAGAACCGAGCACCACATGATTGGCCACGACCCCCTGACCACCTACAAGGCCGCCGTGATTGGCGCTGGCTCGGGTGGCTTGACCATGGCGACCGGTTTGTCGAACTTCGGCCACGACATCGTGCTGATCGAAGGCGACAAGATCGGCGGCGACTGCACGAACGTTGGGTGTATTCCGTCCAAGGCGTTGCTGCACGCCGCTGAAGCAGGCGTGGATGATCCACTCGCCTGGGTTCGGGCGCGGCGCGATGGGCTTGCAGCTGACGAAGACGTCGAGATGGAAACGCACGACCACATTCATCTCGTGCGCGGCTGGGCACGCCTCACCAAGTCAGAGAACGGCGCGCACGTCGTCTGTGTGAGCGGACCCGATGGGGACGTTGAGGTCCACGCCGAGAACGTGATCGTGAGCACCGGTTCGAAACCGATCGAAATTCCGGTCGAGGGTCTCGGGCCCGAGCGCGTCCTCACCAACGAGAATATTTTCGAGATGGAGACCGTCCCCGACACCATCGTGTTGGTCGGCGGGGGCGTGATCTCCCTCGAGATGGCTACGGCCTTTCTCGACCTCGGGAGCGAGGTTCACATCGTCGAGCTTGCAGAACGGTTGATCGGCACGGAGGACCCTCTGGTGTCGTCCACCATCGAGGCAGCGCTGCGCGTTCGGGGAGCACACACGCATACGTCGGCATCGATCGAACGCTTCGACGAGGCACTGCAGACGGCCCACCTCACCAACGGCGACGAGATTGTCGGCGTTGACAAGGTGCTGATCGGCATCGGTCGTCATCCAAAGCTCGCCGGGCTGGGCCTCGAAGATGCCGGCGTCGACCTCGCACGGAACGGCATTATCGCCGACGACTGGGGCCGGACGTCCGTCGACGGCGTGTACGCCGTCGGTGACGTCACCGGAAATACCGCAACGACGCACGGGGCGAACTCGATCGCGCGTCGCACGATTCGAGCCATTGCGCTGCCGCTGCCCAAGATCGGGAACGCCCGAGCGCTGCCTAGCGCTGTGTACTGCCGGCCGCAGATCGCGTCGGTCGGCCTGACCGTGACCGAACTCGATGCGCTGCCTGAGACGGGGCGGATTCGCCTGGTCAAGCACTTGAAGGACATCGATCGCGGGCTGACCGACGATGTTGAGCACGGCTTTGTTGCCGTCGACGCCGAACGTTTCACTGGAAAGATCCTGCGCGCCGCGATCGTCGCTCCCGATGCAGCCGAGATGATCGGCATGTTCACGATCATGATCGACAACGGCATCGGGCTCCGCAAGCTGTTCGGCACCGTGCACCCGTACCCTGCCTACTCACAGGCAATCGGGTTCATCGCCGATGAGTTCGCCACCGCGACGTTCCGGAGCCTCCCGCGCGAATGGTGGGCAATGATGCGCGGTCGAGTCGCCAAACGTCGCAAGCGTGGCACCAGTTGAGGGCGGTACCCGCTTCGACCGTCGGTGACCTGTGGTCCCCGCAGACCGATGCAGGCGTTGTCGCTCAGGTCATCGTCACGCTGGTGGTGTTTGGTCTGCTGGTGTGGCTCGTTCGGCGTGAGAAGGCGCTGGTCCAGCTCGTCGTCGGCCTCGGTATCGTCGTGCTCGCATGGTACGGCTTCCGGACGATTCATTGACCCGGAGACGACCCGTCCGGCTGATCGCTAGCGACCTGGATGGCACGCTGTTCGGACCTGAGCACGCGCTCACGCCGCGCACCATTGCGGCAGTACAAGCTGCAGTTGGCGCCGGTATTCATGTCATCGCCGCAACCGGTCGATCGACCACGTCCGCGGTGCCACGACTTGCCCCCGTCGAAGTGATCGACACTGCAGTCTGCTCGAACGGGTCACTGATCCACGACCTTCCGACTGGCCACACCACTGATCGATTTCCGATCGATCCGGCAATGGTCGAGCGACTGCTCGCGTGCGTGTCGGCCATCGACGACCGGTTTGCGTTCTGCTGGGAAACGGACCATGGCAATGGGTGGGACGATGCGTTTGACGACATCGCATTCGTGCACGAAGACCTCGGCGAAGAGCGTGGCCTTGCACGCCGCCCGATCATGTCGGACCGCACCACGAAAATCATGGTCCGCCATCCGGAGATCGAACAGGAGGAACTGCGCGAGTTTCTCGTGCCGCGGATGGTTGACCCGTTGACCGTCTCGACCAGCGGAGTGCAGTTCGTCGAGATCACCGGCGTCGGCATCAACAAGGCAACTGCGGTGGCAGAGCTGTGCAGCCGTTGGGGAATCGATCGGCGCGATGTGGTGGCACTCGGCGACAACCACAACGACGCGGCGCTGCTCGAGTGGGCAGGCCTCGGCATCGCCATGGGCAACGGTTCATCGTTGGCCCGCTCTGCAGCTGACCTCGTGATCGGCACGAATGTCGATGACGCCGTCGCCCAATGGATCGAAGCCCTTCTCAGCAGTTCCTGAACCGCTCGCGAATGCAAGTATCAGCGCCATGTCCGATACTTCGACCACTCCCCTGCGCTGGGGAATCGCATCAACCGGCGGTATCGCCGAGCAGATGACCCGAGCACTTCGCACGTTGCCACATGCCGAGGTTGTTGCGGTCGGCTCGCGATCCCAAGAGTCAGCTGATCGGTTCGCGTCCGAGTTCGACATCGAACGCGCCCATCCGTCGCACACCGATCTCTGCGCTGACCCGAACGTCGACATCATCTATGTCGCGTCGCCGCACAGCGAACACCACGATATGACGATGGCCGCGCTCAACGCCGGCAAACACGTCGTGTGCGAGAAGGCCTTTGCGCTCAACGCGGCCGAGGCCGGGGAAATGATCGACTCGGCGCGTCGAAACAATCGGTTCCTGATGGAGGCAATGTGGACATGGTTCATTCCTGCCGTCGTCGACATTCGCCGACGAGTCAACGCCGGCGAGATCGGCGAGATCGTCAGCGTCGATGCAGACTTTTGTTTGGACATCTCTGATCCCGACGGTCGCCACCGCCAAGCCGATCTTGCCGGCGGCGCGCTGCTCGACCTGGGCATCTACCCGCTGACCTTTCCGTGTTTCGTCCTCGGCGAGTACCCAGATGAGGTCAAGGCGATCGGCCGGCTCACCGCCGGCGGAGTCGATGCGACTGTGGCGGGAGTTGCGGCGTTTCCGAGCGGAGCGTTGAGTACGTTCCAGACGTCGCTCGACGCGGTCAGTGGGCTCGGTGCCCGAATCGTCGGAACCACGGGCCGGATCGATGTGGACCCACCTTTCTGGTTCACCTCTTCGTTCACGGTGCACTCCCTCGGGGCTGATCCACAACACGTCGAGATGCCCAGCGAGGGCCTGGCCCACGAGGCAGCGCATGCGATGGAGCGCATTCGCGATGGCCACATTCACAGCAATGTGGTCACGTGGGATGCGACGCTGCGGACCATGCAGCTGCTTGACGAGGTACGCCAGCAGGTCGGCGTGGTTTACCCCTCGGAGCGCTAAAGCGAGCGACGCGAGGATGCAAACCCATAGGCCGCAGCGCCGATCCAGATGACGGCGAGCAGGATCACGATGGAGTTCGTGTAGTTGCGCGGCAAGATCGTGTCGTTGTTGAGACGATCTCCGTAGCGGCGTCCAACCGGCCACCGCATAGCGACGATGATCGCCGTGGTCCAGCCCGCCCAGCGAACCCAGAAGGGAATCGCTCGGCCGATGATCTTCGATATGAGCAAGCCGGCAACGACAGACAACGATTGCCACACGATGTCGTGGGCGATGATGCCGATCGTGACCAAGCGAACGATGTTGAACCATTCGGCCTCGTCGTCGGAAAGCATCAGGGGCGCGCCGTACCCGATGATCACCCATCCGAGGAGGGTGCCAACCCAGAACAGGGCGCCGTACTTGCTGCCCGGGTCACCGGCTTGGTCGCTGTGTTGGTCACCGGGTTGTGTCGTTCATCGAACAATCACCTTGACGAGCTACTTGGTTTGATTGACACCGAGCCGTGCTGGGGCAATCAGCCGGATCGGAAAGCCGTGGTCGAGATGCAACGGTTCGCCGTTGACCTGCATCGCAAGCAGGGTCTGGGCCCGCTGGGAAAGATCCTTCGACACTGTCGACGTTCCATACCGTCGACCAAGAGCGGACTCTTCCTGCAGCGACACCACGTCTAAGAGGCAAGAGATTTAGTGCCACCCCCTGAGTGCTTTCAGTGCGACCCTGAAAGTTCCCAAAGAATCTCGAATTTTAAGTGCGGTGGCGGCTCGGACCGGCACAGTCCGCCACGTGATCAGTCATTTGGGACAACCTCTCAATCGACCAAATCTGGGACAACCGAAACCCGAATCATGTGCCTTTTATTTACTAAACCCCAGCTCAGGCGCCCTTGACGGGGACGTTGCTGTTTTTTCGATGAATTTTCAGACGGAGGGGCAGTGATGGCTAATCAGAACATAAGCGTGGAGCTAGTTCCACCGTACAAACGGTGTGATGACGACCAGTCACGTCTTTGCGCCGGACAGCTGAGCGACTGTCAGGTTCGCGTACTGCAGTTTCGCGTCGGGCAGGTTCGCCTTGTCCAAGTCCGCGCCGGTCAGGTCCACTCGTTCCAGAATCGGATCGCGCAGGTTGACCTGGCCAGGTCGACGCTGTTCAGGTCCGTATCGAGCTCACACGTCCAGGCCTGCCACTCAAAGTCGAAATTGCGCCCTGCGACATTTCCGAGCGGGTGTGTCGTCGGCGCGATCGTCGTCTCCGGTTCAATCGTCGTCGAGACGGAGTCGCTACCACTCGCACACCCAGTCAACATCAACGCCGTGAAGTGCCAGCGGGCGTCGAACCCGAGGCGTGGAGCATCCAGTTCTCAGGCTGAGCGATCTTCCTGTGGCACGTCGTAGCTTGGGAGCGCCAAGCCAGCGCGGACAGACAGAAACTGGCAGTCGGGCTCGGCCTGGCCACGGCGAGCCATCAGATTCCTACCTCGGACGCCTTAACCCGGACTTAACAATCTGGCAACAAAACTGCTCGGAACGACTCGTTAGTCTGAACATGCGGCCGACTTGAGCCGCCTTTAAAAGGAGAGCAATATGCTATTCAAATTTGCCTGGACCCATTCGCCGGAAGCCAGAGACAACACCATCAAACAGTTTATGGCTACTGGTGGCATGCCACCGGAGGGCGCAACGCTTGTGTCGCGGTATCACAATGTTGACGGAACTGGCGGCTTTGCGATTCTCGAATCCACAGACGCGGGCGCCCTGGGAGACTATGCGCTTGACTGGAACGGAATGATTGAGATCGTCATAACGCCCCTAATGGATGATGAAACCATCACTAACGTTCTGGGCGCAAAATTTTCTTGATGTGAACATGCGTGCGGTCTAGTCGTGTCGCGCTGTCATCAGAAAATTGTGTGGGATTTGCTCGGCAAAAGCCTCCAGACTGAGAACACGACTCCGATCGGATCGTCGGGGAACAGGCGGTGGCAAAGGCTCCATGCTTCTGTGTGCGCATGCGCTCCAGCCTCGGCGAAAAACGAAGCACGCCTTGATCACCGTTGAAGGAGCGCATTTATCAAGGCGTGCTCGTTTGTGTACGGGTCGGCAGCTACATCGCCGCCACTAGGTCAATGGCTAGTTACCCGTTGGCGAGGTTCGCGACGCCATCAGGTACGCCGACCGCAGCATTGAGTCGAACACTGACCTTCAGGCGGTGATGTCCTCGGCCCAGCGGTAGCTGTCGCTGCGCTCGACCTTAAACCCACGCACTTCGTGACGCCGACATGAATCGGACGGCGGCCCCTGCGTTTTCGTCGCTGACGGAGCCAACGAGGCCCCGCCAGTTCCGTAGTGGTGCCGGGCCTGATCGATCAGAGACCGTGGTAACTCGTGATCACCGCTGCGAGAACCACTGGTGAGTTCCAAATTGGTTTGCCCTCACTGGCTCGCCTTGCGTCACGAACCATTCCACGCCCTTCGTTACCGAACGCAAGTAACGGCGCATCATTGGACCGAGGACCAAAAGTCGAAGAAGATACTGCAGCCCACGGATGCGAGTAAGCGATCGTGGCCACACGCTGATTGCCAAGTTGCAGGCCCCAGGTGGTCGAGGGGAAATCCGCCAACTGACATGGGAGGTCGGTTCGCCCGGCGCGCCGATGTCGAGGTCGTAGCCGACACCGTCGACCCAATGAGTGAAAGTCCTCTCATACACCCAGCCGCTTCGGTAGTGAATTTCGTCGCGCGACGCAGCCCCCGGCCACTCCGTCACAGGGTTGTGCTCACAAAATGGATGCACATGCTCAAGGTGCCCTGGCGTCGCGATCACGGCCCAGACCACTTCAGCCGGAGCGGAAATCTCGCGAGTCACTCGAATTGGTCTTTCTCGCCGCGCGTAGTCTCCCACCACTCCATCATTGCCGATGGTGGATCCGGCTGAGGTGACGGAAACCTGCCAGACCGGGCCAACCAGCATCCACTTCGTCGAGTTGTGCGTAACGGCGCCACCGGTGGGAACTGCATCAACACGCAGGGTTGACGTGTGCGTGACACGTTCTGAGCCCAGATAGCACAGAAGCCGCTGCCCTTTCGGACGGCGACCTCTGCGTTTTGGTAGACCCAGTTTATCCGAGGCTGGCACACAGGCTCACAGAAAAGCTCTGTGGTAGATGCCCTGGTAGATGTTTGTGCAGTGCTCGGGGACTTCTTTCGTATCTTTCGTAACCCCGTAGCCCGAGCCTGCAGGCACCCAGGCCGGTGGTGGCACCCCCCCCCTCAGTAGGCACTCCAACAAGTGTTTGGTATCGGGGGCGGTTGGCATGCGGGGCTTTCGGGCTCGAACCTCATGCCTACCTCTCGACCAACCTCGAGCCGTTTTCGGCCAGCCTCAGGCCAACCGACGGGCGCCCCCCGGGCGTTCGTCCCTGCCTGACGCCAGATTCAGTTACCAACCGCCCGACCCAGCCGTCGACCATCGTCGGCGAACCTGTCGATCCCGTCAATCCTGTCGAGCCCGTCAATCTGGGATGCCTTGAACATCAGGCCTCCGGAGTCGATGTTCAGCCTAGGATGCGCGCCATTGCGGCGCGAACCTGTGTCTCGCCGACGCCTGAAACCACTTCAAGACCAGCGGGACCGTCGAGCACGTAGGTCAGGCCCGAGCCCACAGCCTTCTTGTCGCGATACATCAGCGACACAAGCTCATCGGCATCGAGCCCGAGCGGCGGGTTGGTCATCAGGTCGTACTCGCCTGCGACCACGGCCCGATGCCCTTGGACTCGGGCAGCGTCGATGCGACCTAACTCGAACCCCAACTCGGCGGCATAGATCAGACCGACCGCGACGGCCTCACCGTGCGCCAGTTCGTGTTGCGTGGCGATCTCGAGCGCGTGGGCAAATGTGTGCCCATAGTTGAGCAGCGCACGCCGGCCGCCTTCGCGTTCGTCCGATGCCACGACCTCGGCCTTGATCTCGATACACCGGGCGACGCGTGCTTCGAGATCCATCGCCAACAGGTCATCGCCGGTGAGGAAGTGATATTTCGCCATCTCGCCGAGACCACAGCGCATCTCGCGCGGCGGCAGCGTGTCGAGGAAGTCGAGATCGCACAGCACACCGGTTGGCTGCCAATACGCGCCGACCAGATTCTTGCCTTCAGGCAAGTTGACGCCGGTCTTGCCACCAATCGCAGCATCGACCATCCCGAGCAAACTCGTTGACACATGAACGACGGGGATGCCCCGGTGCCACGTCGACGCCGCAAACCCCGCCACATCGGTAACCATGCCACCACCGACACCGATCACCACGTCGTTCCGAGTGAGGCCCATTCCTGCAAACCCGCGTACCAGCGTCTCGATGGTGTGGAGCGTCTTGGCACCCTCACCCTGACCGATCACGAACGTCTCGACATCGAGGCCAGGAAGGACGATCTCTGCAGGAATACCGTCCTGGGTGATCACCGCCGCCCGCTGCGCAGTCGCCGGAAGCAACGACGCGAGCTCGGCCGACACGCCCCGACCAACCACGACGTCATAGCTGCGGTCACCGAGAGGAACGTTCAGCCGGCGCATCGAAGCACCGCCTGGGCCACATCGTGCACCGACCGATTGTCGACCGACACGATTGCGTCGGCGACATCGCGATACAGCTCGTCACGATCTCGGTGCATCGCACGCAACATTGCCTCGGGGTCGTCGTCGAGGAGCGGCCGATGCGCACCGTTCTTGACTCGATCGATCAGCACGTCCACGTTCGCGAGTAGCCACACCACATGGGCATCGCTCTCTGCAAGTGCGATCCGATTCGCCGCCGAAAGCACCACACCACCTGCAGCAGCGACCACCGAGGGCTCGTCATCGTTGAGCGCATCAACGAGTGTCTTCGTCTCCAGCTCACGAAACTCTGCCTCGCCGTCCGTCATCCAGATCTCCCGAACGGTACGGCCGGTGCGCTGTTCGATCAGCTCATCGGAATCGAGCAACGGGCGGTCGAGCTTGCGCGCCAGCACCCGTCCGACCGAGGACTTTCCTGCGCCCATCATCCCGACCAGCACCAAGTGCTTCGCGCCGCAGACGTTCACGACAAGTTGGCGCTGAAAGACTCGGCATTACGAACAAACTCGTCCATCGAGTCGCCGCCGAACTTGCGCTGAGCTTCGGTTGCCAGTACCAGCGACACCATGGTCTCGGCAACGACACCCATCGCTGGAACCGCCGTCACGTCGGTGCGTTCCTTGAACGAGACGCCTGATTCTTTGGTGGCGGTGTCGACGGTTTCAAGGGTGGGCTTGTTCAGCGTGGCGAGTGGCTTCATTGCTGCACGCACGACCACGAGTTCGCCGGTGGTCATCCCGCCCTCGGTACCTCCGGCGAGTGTGCTGCCTCGCCGGTATTCGTTTGCGTCGGAGTCCCAGCTGATCGGGTCGTGAGCGGCACTTCCCCGCCGTCCGGCAACCTCAAAACCGTCTCCGATTTCGACACCCTTCACCGCCTGAATGCTCATCACGGCCTGCGCAAAGGCGGCGTCGATCTTGCGGTCCCAGTGGACGTGGCTGCCGAGCCCGACAGGCACCCCAAATGCCAGCACTTCGACGACTCCGCCGAGCGAGTCGCCTTCCTTCGCGGCAGCCTTAATGGCAGCGATCATTGCCTCGGACGCATCGGCGTCGAAGCAGCGCACCTGGTTCTCGTCCACTCGATGGAGTTCACTCGGCGTCGGGCGAGCAGCAGACGATGGGACTCGGGCGTCACCCATCTGGATGACGTGCGAGATGACCTCGATATCGAGTGCCTTGAGCAGTTTCTTGGCAACCGCGCCAGCAGCGACGCGCGCTGCGGTCTCTCGAGCGCTGGCTCGTTCGAGCACGTCACGGGCGTCGGTGAAGCCGTACTTCTGCATGCCCGCCAGGTCTGCGTGGCCCGGCCGGACCTGTGTCAGCGGGTCCTTCGTTGCGCCTGGGGCCGGCGACATCTCGTCGTGCCACTTGTCGCTGCGGAACCACTCGCTGTTCTTGATCTCAATGGCTACCGGAGACCCCAGGGTGCGCCCATGGCGGACGCCACCGATCAGCGTGAGCTCGTCAGCCTCAAAGCGCTGGCGCGGGCCTCGACCATATCCAAGCCGGCGACGGCCCATCTCGGCCTGGATCTCCTCGACCGTGATCTCGAGGCCGGCGGGCAGGCCTTCCATGATGACCACGAGGCCCTGACCATGGCTTTCACCGGCGGTGAGATAGCGAAGCATCTGGTCAGGCTATCTGGGAGCGTTTCGCCGAGCAGCGAGTTCAGTCACAGCCGCCGCACGCATTGGCGCCGTGTCGGGACGATGGCCGAGCCAACGCTCCTGCTGCAGCGCGGCCTGATGGACAAGCATGCCGAGTCCGTCGATCGTCGTCGCGCCAATGTCAACCGCGGCACGCATCCACGCTGTTTCAAGGGGGTGATACACCAGATCGGCGACGATCTGTCCGGCTCGCAAGAGGCCGGGGTCACACGCCATGTCGACGGAGGTCGCACCGCCGGGTTCGACGCCCATCCCCACACTTGTTGCGTTCACGACGATGTCCGCTCGCGTCACATCACTGACGATCCCGACAGATGCTGCTGGTGACAGCGTTGCGGCCTGTTCGGCACGATCCTGCGTGCGATTGAGCACCGTGATGTCGGCAGCGCCGGCGCGGCCGAGTGCGTCGATCACCGATCGCGCCGCGCCCCCGGCTCCGATCACAGCAATACGAGCATCGGTGACATCGACACCAGCCTCGGCAAGCGAGGCGACAAATCCAGCCCCGTCGGTGCTTGAACCCACGAGTTCGTCACCATCCCAGCTCACTGTATTTACAGCATCGAGTGCCCGAGCGGCCGGCTCGAGGCGATCGACGAGTCGAGCGACATCGGACTTGTGTGGCATCGTGACCGACAGCCCAGCGAGACCGAGGAGGCGCATCGCGCTGATTGCCTCTTCAGCGCTCCCCCGGGCGATGTCGAACGCCGTGTACACCCAGTCAACGCCGGCAGAGTCGAACGCCGCCTGATGGATGACGGGCGACAGACTGTGCGCGACCGGCGAACCGATGACTGCTGCAATGCGTGGTCCTGTGTGTTGCGCCATCAACATCATCCACCAAATTCGACGTCGGCATACCGGGCAATGTTCGCCTCGTGTTGCTCGAAGGTTGCCGAAAATGCGTGACTGCCGTCCTCGTCAGCGAGCACGTAGAAGAAGTAGAAGCACTCCGACGGATTTGCCAGATCCTGACAAATGGGATCGCCTGGCGCTGGGTTCGCAGCCGGATTCAGCGCGGCTCTGATCGACGCGCGTCCAGGGTTTGCAATCGGCGTTCGCGGCAGGCCTGGTCGGGTGTACGTATTCCACGGCGTATCGATTTGCCGGAGTTGGCTGAAGTCCAGGTTCGGGTCGCCATTGGTTTGATCACGGCCGTAGTACACCGACGCATCGATTTGGAGGAGGAACGGATCGTCCGGGTTGAGCCGACTCACCGCCAGCCGATTGAGGATGACGCGGGAGATCTTCGCTCGATCCTCGGGAACAGCGGCCTCGCGTTCGATCATCGACGCGACGATCAGCGCTTCATAGGGGGTGTAACCGAGCTGTGCTGCCTTCGACTCGATGTCTTCCTGTTCGCCAACGCGCTCCATGAGGCTGACCATGCGATCGAGCAATTGGGCCTCGGATTCGGCGTTCGACACCGAATAGGTGTCGGGGAACAGCAACCCTTCGAGGCTGCCCGTTCCGAAGGGCAGCCATTTGGTCGCGACGTTCGGCGCAGTCGCCGCCGCAATGAATTCGGCTTCGTCCATCCGCTCGACCACAGCGTCGACGCGTCGACCCATGCGATCGATCGTAAAGCCCTCAGGGAACGTGACATTCGTCGTGGTCTGAGCTGGCGGTGTCTTCAGTCGTGCGAGGACGTTGCCCATGTGATCGTTGGGCCGGAGTTGATAAAAGCCGGGAATGATCTCGAGACCGTCATCGTCTCGTTCGACGTAGCGCGACCACACCGCAGCGTCGGAAATAAAGCCGTCCTCGACAAGTTGTTCGGTCAACGACTCGAAGGTCGCGTCTTGCGCGATCTCAAAGTTCTGCAGCTCTCCTGGGTCACCGGCCGGGTTGATCTTGCCGAGGTACCACCAACCGACCACGCCGGCAATGAGAATCAGGACGAGGACCAACACCATGGAGGTGTATGCGAGCCATTTCAGCGGCCGCGTCTGCCGACGAAGCCGCTCGACCTGCCCGGTTTGGTCAGTGGAGTCCCACGGATCGGTCGGCCAGTCCATCGCCGGCCGATTGTCAGGGTCGATCTGCGCCTCGGGCAGCAGCGGATCAAGCTGCGTCATGATTGCCCCCAGGTGTTCCGGCGGTGGTCAAGCCATGCTTGCAGCATCACCGCAGCAGCCATCTTGTCCACAATTTTGCGCTGCCGCTGGCCGCTGAGACCAGCATCACGCATCGCCTGTTCGGCCGTCACCGTGGTGAAGCGCTCGTCATACATCTCCACAGGCACGCCGACAACGGTAGCGAGCTGTTTCGCCTCCTTGGTGGCACCCCGGGCTGCTGGTCCCTCGGATCCATCAAGCGACAGTGGCAAGCCAACCACCACGACATCACACTCCTCGATCTTGACCAGCCGCGCGATCTCGGCATGATCATGCCGTCGTGACTTCGACCGATACACGGTGGTCAGGGCCGACGCGATCGTGCCGGACAAATCGCTGACTGCGATGCCGACACGCTTCGAGCCGAGATCGACTCCGAGCGCCCGGACACCGGGGACACGCTCCAAGTCGTTCACAGGAGCCCGATCACAGCACCTGGGGAACGGCCTCCGCAGCGATGCGCAGGGCCTCCGCGATGCCGGACGGATCCTTGCCGCCTGCTGTCGCGATGTCGCCCTTGCCGCCGCCTCCGCCACCAACGGCACGAGCGGCGTCTTTGATCAGCAGGGACGCAGGTTTCGGGTTGCCTGGTGCGACTGCGCCCACAAGAGACACACCGCCCGTGTCGGTCTCGCCGACCAACACGACCACCTGAATCCCCGGCGTCTGGCGCACGGCGATGGCCAATTCGCGCAAATCGCCTGGTGACAATCCGTCGACCTGTGTCACGACGACACCTTCCACGGCGATATCAGCGAGTTCGCTTGCGCGACCCGCAGCGAGCTGGGATCGCAACGCCTTGATCTCATCTTGGAGACCCTTGACCTCGTCGAGTTTGCGCTGCACGCCTCCGAGCAAGTCGTCGGCTTGCGTACCGACCATTTGCGCCACCTCGGAAATGAGCGATTCGTCGCGCTGGAGCAGTGCGACGCTGGCGTCACCGCTGACCGCCTCGATCCGGCGAAGGTTGGATCCGATCGACGATTCGCTGACCACCTTGATCGTCCCGATGTCGCCGGTGGCGCGAACGTGAGTACCCCCGCACAGTTCGATCGTCGAGCCCGCCTCAAGCACTCGAACGATGTCGCCGTACTTGTCACCGAAGAACGCAATCGCGCCGAGCGCCTCGGCTTCATCCTTGGTCGTCTCGAAGATGCGCGTCGGCATGTTGCCCAACGTCTCGTGGTTGGCGATGTCCTCGATCTGCTTGATCTGCGCCGGCGTCACTGCGTCGTAGTGCGAGAAGTCGAACCGGAGCCGGTCGGGACCGACCATTGACCCGGCCTGCTTGACATGCTCGCCGAGCACGTGGCGCAGCGCATAGTGCAACAGGTGCGTGGCGGTGTGGTTGCGGCGAATCGCATCGCGGCGCAGGACGTCGATCGATGCCGTGCCGGTCTGGCCCACGCTCACGGTGCCGTCGGTGACACGCGCATTGTGGCGACGCAGGTTCGGCAATGCGAAGGTGGTGTCGAGCACCGTTGCTGTGCCCGAATCGGTGGTGATCGTGCCGGTATCGCCGATCTGGCCACCGGATTCGGCGTAGAACGGCGTGCGGTCCACAAAAATGTCGACCGTTGCGTTGCCGTCGGCATCAGCGGGACCGTCGAGAATCGCAAGCACGCGGCAGTCTGCGAAATCGTCGGTGTAGCCGACGAACTCAGTGACTCCGAACTGGTCGAGCACGTCACGGAAGCCCTCGATTGCACCAGCGTCAGCGCCGCCCTTCTGGGCAGCCTTGGCGCGTTGGCGCTGGGCGGTCATATCGGCGTTGAAACCATCAAGGTCGACGTCGATGCTGCGTTCGCTCGCAATTTCCTGTGTGAGTTCGAGCGGGAAACCGTAGGTGTCGTGCAGCAGGAACGCGGTCGAACCCGAGAGTTTGTCGGTGTCATCATTGAGCTCGCCATCAAGGATGGCCAGACCGTTCTTCAGCGTGTGACGGAAGCGTTCTTCTTCCTTGCCGATGACGTCGGTAATAAAGCCCATGTTCTTGGTGACGTCCGGATAGGCCTGCCCCATGACGTTTCCGGCAACCTCGACAAGGCGTGGCATGACGAGCTTGTCCGTGCCGAGCAGGTACGCGAAACGCACGGCACGACGGATGATTCGGCGCAGCACGTAGCCGCGCGCCTCATTCGAGGGGAACACGCCGTCGTTGACCAGCATCGTGCTGGAACGGGCATGCTCGGCGAGCACGCGCATCGCAAAGCTCGCACGGTCGTCGTAGTCGCCCACGATGTACTTGTGTCCGGTGATCGACTGCGCTTCGTCGATCAACGGCTGCATCAGGTCGGTCTCCCAGACCGAGTCGACGCCCTGCTTCAAGGCCAGGATGCGTTCGAGGCCGGCTCCGGTGTCGATCGACGGCTTGGGGAGTGCCGTGCGTGTCCCGTCAGCTGACTGGTTGAACTGCATGAACACGAGGTTCCAGAGTTCCATGAAACGATCCCCGGTCGGGTCGAGCAGTGGGCCACCGTCCGGGCCGAATGCAGGACCCCGATCGATGTGGATCTCGCTGCACGGCCCGCAGGGGCCGGTGTCGCCCATCTGCCAGTAGTTGTCCTTGTCACCCAATCGTTGGATGCGCTCCATCGGCACCCCGACTTGCTCGTGCCAGATGTGCTCCGCTTCATCGTCCGACTCGTGGACCGTGATCCACAACTTGTCGCCATCGAAGCCGAGGCCGCCTTGTTCGACCGATTCGGTCATCAGGTCCCAGGCGTAGGGAATCGCTGCTTCTTTGAAGTAATCGCCAAAACTGAAGTTTCCGAGCATCTCGAAGAACACGAGATGTCGTTTCGTCCGGCCAACGTCGTCGAGATCATTGTGCTTACCGCCGGCGCGGGCACACTTCTGCGAGGCGGTCGCCCGCTTGAACGGCGGCTGCTCGTTGCCGACGAAGTAGTCCTTGAACGGAACCATGCCAGCAACGTTGAACAGCACCGTCGGGTCGTGCGGAATGAGACTCGCCGATTGCACGACGGTGTGGTCCTTTGCCGCGAAGAAGCCCGTGAAGGTGTCGCGCAACTGGTCGGCCGTCATCTGGCCCTCGAAAGTGCTCGTCATATCGCCGCCGATCCTACCGAGCGACCCATCAAGCAACGTGGAAGGTATGCCGATGGGTTGCACCGCGTTCTGGCAGTAGCTTGCATCGCCGTGAGCGGATCTGAGTCTCAGCCCATCGATGTCCACGAGTGGATCAGCTTCGACGACCCTGATGAGCACCGGACGTGGGTCTTCGATGCGACATACCTGCGATCCAACTACATGTGCATCTTCGGCTGCGGCTGCAAGGGCATCCTCGACGAACCTGCCCCTGAGTTGATGCAGGGGTGCTGCTCGTTCGGCGCCCATTTCGTTGATGAAGCCGATGTTGACAACGTGAAGTCCTACTTCGACCGTGTGGAACCCAAGCACATGCAGTTCCATGCCAAGGCGGCGACCACCAAGAAGGGACAGCCCGGCTATCTGCGCGACGGAGACCCAGACGACGAGGGCAATCCGACCACCATGACCCGGCTGGTGCGCCACGAAGGCACCAAGGCCTGCATTTTCCTCAACCGACCCGGATTCGAAGGCGGCGCCGGGTGCGCGCTGCATATCGCAGCCGATGATCACGGCGAACGAATGATGGACTGGAAGCCGCAGGTGTGCTGGCAAGTCCCACTGCGGCTCGAACATTCCAACGACGAGTCAGGTCATGTCACATCACGATTGCGAGAGTGGAAACGCCGCGACTGGGGAACAGGGGGCGAAGACTTCGGCTGGTGGTGCACCGAAGAGCCCGAGGCCTTCGTCGGCAGCGAGCCGCTCTATCGGTCAGCCCGCGACGAAATTGTCGAGCTGATTGGCGCGCCGATCTACGACCAAATGGTCGAATTGCTGGAACGGACCGAGTGGGTACCGCTGGCGCATCCCGTCGTGAGGCGCTGAAAGGCCCGATCAGAACGGCGAAGCGCGGCTACTCGTCGTCGTCGTCGTCGAACTCGACGCCGTACTTGGCGGCCAGCTCGGCGTACTCGTCATCGCCAGATGACTCGTTGTCACTGGACACGACGTCGTCGCGGCCACCGAGGCCGAGATCGAACGCTCCTGGTCCGGACTGCTTAAGTTTTCTCGCCTCTTCGAATCGGCGATGACGACCCTTCTTCACGACAGGGCTCCCACACTAGAAAGTTGACATTGAGCCAGATTGTACCGGCCTGTCCTGGTATTTCGCGGACACTCCACCACTCTGACCCCCGTATGATCGATTCACAATGATGCACACGGTGGCAGTCTTGAACCAAAAGGGAGGTGTCGGAAAGACAACAGTCACACTCGGCCTCGCCTCCGCCGCCGCTGCCGCTGGACGCAGAGTTCTGGTGATCGACCTGGATCCGCAGGGTTCGAGCTCATGGGTCCTGGGTGTTGAGCCCAATTCTGTTGACGTCACCGTCGGCGATGTGCTTGAAAAGGCGCCGATCAAACGAGCAATTGTGCCATCTGCATGGTCAGACCTCGTCGACGTCGTACCTGCAACGGCTGATCTCCAACGCCTCGAGAGCGGGCAAGCAGAGTCGAAGCGAGCCGCACGACTTCGCAAGGCGCTTGGCGCCAACCGCATCGGTGACTACGAAGTCGTTCTGATCGACTGCCCGCCATCACTCGGGAATCTCACGACGAACGCACTCACCGCAGCGCGTCACGCGCTCGTCGTGGTCGAACCCTCTGCACTTGGATTACGCGGTATCGGCGGCGTCGCCGATGCCATCGACGCCGTATGGGACGACCACAATCCTGACCTCGAACTCTCCGGAGTCATTCTCAACCGTGTCCCAGCGGTGTCGTCAGAGGCCGAGCGCCGCATCGCTGAATTGACCCGAATCGTCGGTTCATCGGCAATTTGGGAGCCATCGGTGCCACAGCGGGTGATCTTCAATCAGGCGGTCGGCGAACGACGACCGATTCACTCCTACGCGAGCCGCGCAGCCGAGCCGATCGCAGTCTTCGATCGCCTGTGGTCACGACTCCGCACATCGATCCATCAGGCCGCCCGCTGAGTGCAGGCGTGACGGCTGGTCCCGACCCCAAAGTCACTGCGACCCCAAGTAACTGAGTGACGGCTGGTCCCGACCCCAAAGCCACTGGGGCCGGACGTGGTTAGGCGACGGGAATCAGCTTGAGTCGGCCTGCCTCGAAGGTCAACCCCGCTTTGCCGGCAACCAGTTCTTGAATGCCTTCACCGAGCATCGCCGCCCGCCAACCATGCGCCAGCCTGGCATCGTCATCGCCGCGGAGAAAGGCCACGATGTCTGCTCGTGTACCGAGGAGCACGGTGTCGATTTTCTCATCGCGGGCGAGTTGGCTGACCCACGCCGACACCAGCGTGACAGCCGGTCGCAGGTTCCGATCGAGGTCATCGGGTGATGCTGGCGCGTCCGGCGGCTCGTTGCCCTTGCCGTCCTGCACCGCCTGCAACAGCTCCTCAGCAATTCCGCCTCGCGAGTGGCGATCATCGATCCCCCGCGCCTGCGTGAGTTCTTTCAGAGTTGACGGGCTGCGCTGGGACACACCGAGGATCGCAAGGTCGGGTAATACCTGCCGAACCGGGATGTCGACGCGCATCGCTCGGCGCTCGCGCCACGCCGCTACCGACTGCGCCACCGCACGGGCACCGGGCCGGAGCGATCGGCTGTCCTTCAGCCGGAGCCATGCATCTTCTGGATTGGCTCCGCTGACGGGTCTGTTCCGAAGTTCTTCGCATGCGTCGTCGGCCCACTGCGTTCGGCCTGCCTCTTCGAGCGTGGCCCCGAGCAGATCGTGCACCTCCAGCAGATACTCGACATCGATCGCCGCGTACTGGCATTGATTCTCGGTCAGCGGTCGCCGCAACCAGTCCGTGAGCCGATCGCCTTTGGCCGGGGTGATATTGATCTCCCCCTGGAGCAACGCCACGAGCGACGGCGTCCCGTAGCCAACGAAGCCAGCGGCGAGCTGTGTATCGAACATCCGGTTCGGAACGCTGCCGACCGCATGGGTGAGCACGTCGAGGTCCTGCTGAGCAGCGTGGATGACGCACAGCGACTCGCTGGCGAAAAGCCGGCCGAACCCCGAGATGTCAACAGCGAGCGGGTCGATCAACGCCAATTCTTGAATACCGTCGCGACCATCAGGCTGCCAGGCGACTTGCACCAGTGCAAGCTTTGGCCAGTACGTCCGCTCGCGATGGAACTCTGTGTCGAGGGCGTACCGATCGACATTGAGCAGCTCGGTCAAGACGTCATCGAAATGTTCCTGCGTATCGACCCACTGGTAGCCGATCTCGCCGGGGGCGTTCTGTGCTGGTTTGCTTGCGCGATCCTTGCGCACTCCGGAGCGTGCCATGTCAGCGACCCGAGACCGCATGTTGGCCGCCGGCCCACCAGGCCATCATCCCGCCGGCGACGTTGACCACGTTCTTGCCCTGAGCAGCGGCGAACTCACACGCCCGATAGCTGCGCCCGCCCACTTTGCAGATCACGTAGGTGGGCTCGGTGGCGCCATCGTCGCCGAACGCGTCGAGACGGTCAGGCACCGTTCCGAGAGCAACGTGGACGGCAGACTCGATGTGACTGTCGACCCACTCGTTGTCTTCGCGCACGTCGACGAGCCGGACATCGCCGGCCGCCTGCAGGAGCAAGAGTTCGTCCACCGTTATTTCAGGAATGACCACGCCGCGACCCTACTGGCCTGCATCGCTGGAACCCGGAACGTCCGGCGGCCGATTGACGTTGGTCATCGCCCGAGACGCGACCTGAACGGTTTGGGTGTCGATCTGGTCGAGCACTCGGTGGACTGCCCGTTCGCCGCCGTCGAAGAGGGCGACCAGCTCGTCCAAGCAGGCGCGACTCCAGACAACGAGCGCCGGCTCGACCCGGTCGGTCTGAGCGGCCGTTGCCGCGCGTCCGGGATTGGCCTGGGCAGCATGCAGCAGGTTGCGCACGGTTCCAGCATCGAGAAGTGGCAAGTCGCAGGCGGCAACCAGCACATGCGACACCTCGGTGAAGTGACCCAGTGCGCTGATGATGCCGCCGAGTGGACCTTCACCGGGAACGCCATCGGCGACGACGGGGAGCTCGAGCGCAGCAAGCTCCAACGGCGAACCGCCGACCAGGGCAATATCTTTGCACCCACCGGCGGCGAGCGCG
This sequence comes from uncultured Ilumatobacter sp., assembly GCF_963980585.1. NCBI lineage: Bacteria > Bacillati > Actinomycetota > Acidimicrobiia > Acidimicrobiales > Ilumatobacteraceae > Ilumatobacter > uncultured Ilumatobacter sp. The sequence goes on along the minus strand of NZ_CAXCAM010000029.1, from coordinate 14,557 downwards.
CGTGCCACGCACTGCGCCATGGGGACGCCGTCGACGTCGATCAGCGCCTTCGTCCGGCCCATTCTGCGGCTCGCGCCACCGGCAAGGATTGCTCCTGCGACAGGCTCCATGTGTCTCCCGGCAGTCAGTCAGTCAGTTTCGAGTGGGATGCCAGTCGGGTCGAGCTGCAAGAGAAACAGTGTGATCCGTTCAGCCTCGTCGGTTTCGCCGATCTCCGCAGCCATGGCTCCCAGGCCCCGCAGTGCTCGGAGAAATCCGTGATTGGTGGGTTCTGCCCACCTGACGTATCCACTCCCCCGCCAGCCGTTGGCCCGCAAGGTGTCGAGGCCCCGGTGATACCCGACGCGGTAGGCCGCGTAGCGCTCCATCGTGTCGCGGCCGAGATCGCCCAGTTCGGCCCAGCCAGCGAGGAATCGTGGCGATGCCGCCACCACTGCGGCAACAGCGGCTCGGCATTCCCCCTCGGGCAACGCCAACGCCTCGGCAAGCCGTTGAGCATCGACGGGGTCTGGTGCGGGAAGAACGGTGGTCGGAAGTCCCGAGGACATGTTGATCGGCTGGTCGCTCATCGCCATCGAGCGTACAGAGCGCCGTGCTGACCCGCCATTAGGCTTGCAGCGTGTCCGCCCTCACGCTCGATGCAGCCAAGAGCCTGTCCATCACGGTCGTGATCGTGTTTCTCGTCGGTTCGCTCGCTGCCGCGTGGATGATGAAGACGATCATGCAGAAGGTGGTCGTCATCGCCGTGCTGCTGCTCCTCGCATTCTCGGTGTACAGCCAACGCACGTCGTTGCAGGACTGCGCCGACAAGGTCCAGGGCAACTTCACCCGTGACGGCACGAGTGTGACCGTGACCGACACCGAGTGCTCGTTCTTCGGCGCCAAGGTCACCATCACAGATCCGCGTACCGAGTGACCGAGCCGGCGCCTCCGAACACCAGCCCCGACCGACCGATTCCGCCGGCGACCCTCGCCCGATTGACCGCCGCAAAGGCAGTTGCCAACACGGCGCTGCGCTGGATACCACCATTTCTGCCCACGCTCGAGCGCGCTTTCGGCGTCTCCACCACTCAGCTCACGACCGTGTTAGGTCTCGGCGAAACCGCAGGGCTGTCGACCGTGCTCGTCGGCAAGCATCTTGATCGAGGGCGCGAGCGCCTCATCATGATCGGCGGGTTGTCAACCATTTCCGTCTCGTCGGTCATCGCACTCGGCGGTTCGATCTGGACATTTGCTGTCGCCTTCGTCCTCCTGATCCTCGGTGTCGCCAACTTCACCGTGGCCGGGCATGCCTGGATCAGCCACCGAATCGACTACCGATGGCGGGCACGTTCGATCGGGCTGTTCGAAACGTCGTGGGCGCTTGCACTGCTCGTTGGCGGTCCAATCATCGCGATCCTGATCAACGTCTTTGGCTGGCGTGGCCCTTTCGTCTTCCTCGCAGTCGCATGTGCGCTCGCTGCACTGGGCGTTGCTCTCTCGCTCCCGGTCGCACCCCGTCGAGTCGCCGGCGACACCGTCGACCAACCGCGTCAGCGCCTCACGCCAAAGGCATGGTTCGTCGTGGTGGGATCAGCCACGCTCGCACCGGCTGGGCTGTCAATCTTTGTCATCTCGGGAACCTGGCTCGACGACGAGTTCGGAGTGTCGACCGGAGGGCTGGGACTGATCGTGATGGGCTTCGGGGCCTTCGAACTGGTCGCCAGCATCGGCACAGCGACCTTTGCCGACCGGATCGGAAAGATGAAGTCAACGCTTGGCGGCGCCATCGTCGTGCTGCTCGGCCTCGCCGTGATGCTGTCCGCCGGGGACCGACTTTGGGTCGGCGTCGCCGGCCTCCTCGTCTTGTTGATCGGTTTCGAGTACGGCTTTGTCACGTCGCTCTCGCTCGTCAGTGAAGCGATGCCTGACGCCCGCGGCACCACACTCGCCATTGGCAACGCCGTCGGCACCCTCACTCGAGGCACCGGCACGATCCTGACCGGCGTGCTGTACAGCGCCTACGGCATCGGCGGATCGGCAGCCCTGTCCGCCGCCGCCGCCGCCATCTCAGCCGCCTGCCTCCTCGTCAGCCGACGCCTCGACTGAGCCACTCGCGCAGCAGCATCGCCAATTCGGTCGGGTGCGTGTTGGGTGCACCGTGTCCCGCACCATCGAGCCGAGCGAAGGTTCCGCTCGGCAGCATGTCGGCAAGTAACTGCATCCCTCGTTGGTGATGCGCTCGGCCGTGCTCGCCACCGACGGCAAGCACAGGGCAACGGACGTCATCGGCGTTCCATGGCGGCGCCCGACGCAGATCGTTGAGCTCGCCCACCATCGCCACACCCTCGGCACGCCTACCGGCGCGAGTCCCTGCTGGCAATCGCTCCCACCGCTCATCGCCGACGAGGCGACGCATGAACGCTTCGGCCGCGTCTTCCGGAGTGGCGGCCTGCGCCGCAGCGCCGCCTGCCCCGCTGCTCGGCCACCAATCGAACCACGACAGCGGCGTCTCGTACACGACAGCTCGAGTGATCAGCTCCGGCCGCCGAGCTGCCAGACCCAGCACAACGTTGCCGCCAAAACTGTGCCCGAACGCCAGGTCGATGCTCCGAGCCGGCACATGACGGTCGAGCACCAGGGCCAGATCGGCAATCTGCTCATCGAGCACGTACGGCGAGCCAACCTCACTCGACTTGGCATAGCCGCGTCGGTCGTACCGGATCACGACGGCGGTCGCGTCGAGCTGCCTGCTGAGTCGCAGCATGCCTGCTGACCGGTCCATCGAACCGTGGCACAAGACGACCAACGGAAGGGTGAGATCGTCGACGTCGCCCGCCACTGCGGAGAACAAGTCAGTCGACATGAACGATGCGCATCACGTCGGATGCGGCTCGACCGACCCACGAACGTTTCGGCAAGTTGCGGTCGAGGTCGGTCTGGCGCTGGGCAGGCGCGCCTGCCAGAACCACCACGGTGTCGCCATGGCGCACCATGCCGGCACGCAGCGCCGTTTCAACGGCAAACCAGACCATCTCGTCGGTGGACTCATACGTGCCGACCTGCATCGGGATGACGCCCCAGGTGAGCGCCAGGCTCCGCACCATCGACGCTTCTGGCGACAGGGCGATCATCGCGGCGTCCGGCCGGAATCGCGCCATGGCCCGCGCCGTTCGACCACTGTTCGTGCAACACAGAATGGCCGATGCTTTCGAATCAATCGCCGCCTGCGATGCAGCGTGGGTGAGTGCCGCTGTCACGCGGTCACCGTGCTCCATTGGTTCGTGCCGGCCATCGAGTTGCACGCGGCCCAAACGGTCTGCCCACTGGCGGTAGCTCGCTGCCGACTCGGCTCGCTCCGCGATCTTGCCCATCGTGGTCACGACTGCAACAGGGTCACGGCCGATCGCCGTCTCACCCGACAACATCACTGCGTCAGTGCCATCGAACACCGCGTTGGCGACATCGCTCACCTCAGCACGGGTGGGTGCAGACGCCGTGATCATCGACTCGAGCATCTGCGTCGCGGTGATGACCGGCGTGCCCACCTCGACGCAGTGTCGAATGATCTTCTTCTGCAGGTGCGGAACGTCTTCGATGGGACAGTCGATGCCGAGATCGCCGCGAGCCACCATCACCGCATCGGACATCTTGACAATGTCGTCGAGGTTGGCAATCGATGAACTCGTTTCAATCTTCGCGATGAGTTGTGCGCGCCACCCGACAACGTCACGCACCCGCTGAACGTCGATCGCTTGGCGGACGAACGACACGGCGATGAACTCGACCCCCGCCGTTGCCATCTCTTCAGCGAGCACCAGGTCCTCGTCGGTCGGAGTGGTCAGCCGCAGCTTGTCTGACGGCAGATGCACACCGGGCTGACCATTGGCAGTGCCACCCGTTTCGACGCGGACGATGGCGCACTCGTCACCAACCGACTGCACCGACATCGAGATTGCACCGTCACCGAGCATCACGTGCCCGCCGATCATCAGGTCTTCGAGCAGCGTTTCGTACTGCACGTAGATGCAGTGTGAGCCACTCGGCTCATCGCCGGCACGAAGCTCCACCATCTCGCCGACAGCGAGCACGGCTCCGCCCTCAGGGAAGCGACCCGAGCGAATCTTGGGGCCTGGCAAGTCGGCCAGCACCGCCACCTCTTTGCCAACCGCTTCGGCAGCGGCGCGCACCGTGCTGAGCCGCAGGAGGTGTTCGTCGATCGTGCCGTGGCTCAGGTTGAGACGCACGACGTCAACACCCGCACGCATGAGGTCTTGAAGACCTGTGGGGGTGTCACTTGCCGGGCCAATGGTGGCCACGATCTTCGTCCTGCGTGTCATATCTGCTTGTCTATCGTGAATGGAGTTGTTGTTGATTCGCCACGCACTGCCAATTCGACGCGAGTTGGAGTCCGGCGCTGCCGACCCCGAGTTGTCCGAAGATGGCCACGCCCAAGCAGCGCACCTCGCTGAGTACCTCTCATCGGAGCATCTCGATGCGGTCTATGCGAGCACAATGCAGCGCGCGCGTCAGACCGCGGAGCCGGTGGCGTCGCAGCGCAATCTCGACATCGAATTGCGCGACGGCATCACCGAGTTCGATCGTTTCAGCTCCGAATACATCCCCGTCGAAGAGTTGAAAGCCAACAACGACCCACGCTGGCAAGAGATGCTGGACGGCGTCTGGGACGGTGACGAGACCCAGAAGGAATTCCACAGCCGGACGGTCGGCACGATCGAAGAGATCGTCGCAGCGCATCGCGGGCACCGCGTTGCTGTGGTTTGCCACGGCGGCGTCATCAATGCCTACCTCACCACCATCCTCGACATGACGGGCGACTTCAGCCGCGGCTTCTTCTATCCGAACTACACCTCGATCCACCGGGTTGCCGCGTCCTCGAACGGCGACCGCTCAGTCATCACGATCAACGAGACCAGCCACCTGCGTAATACCGGGCTGCCCATGGGTCTCTTTCAGAAGGGATGACCCACGTGACCTCCCACCCAGAGAGTGCCGCCGAGATTGCGGACCTGATCTCCTTCCTCGACGCGTCTCCATCGCCGTGGCACGCGGTCCAGTCGACCGTTGCTCGTCTCGACGGCTTCACTCAACTCGACGAGACAGCCGCCTGGAATGGCATTCCCTCCCACGGATACGTGATCCGCGGCGGAGCGATCGTGGCGTGGAAGCTCCCGTCTGAAAGCAGCGCCGCGACACCGTTCCGGATCGCCGGCGCCCACACAGATTCGCCGTGCCTGCGCGTGAAGCCACAGCCAGACACGGGCAGCGCCGGCTGGAAACAGTTGGGGGTCGAGGTGTACGGCGGCATCTTGAACAACACGTGGCTCGACCGTGACCTGGGTGTCGCTGGTCGCCTCGTCGCTCGCGATGGCTCGACCACGCTGGTCGACGTTCGACGCCCAGTCGCTCGTGTCCCGCAACTCGCCGTACACCTCGATCGCAACGTCAACGAAGGCGGTCTCCTCCTCGACCGCCAACAACATCTCACTCCCGTGTGGGGCGTCGGCACCACATCGCCTGGCGAATTCTCTCGGTGGATCGGTGGCGAAGCCGGCCTCGACACGCCGCCCACCTGGTGGGAGCTATGCCTGTACGACACGCAAGGCGCCGCTGTCATCGGCGCTGACCAATCGCTGCTCGCGTCAGGGCGCCTCGACAACCAACTGTCGTGCTGGGCTGCGGTCCGTGCACTCAACGCAGCTCAACCGATTGATCACATCGCGATGATCGTGCTCAACGATCACGAAGAGGTCGGCTCATCAAGCGCCACCGGCGCAGCGGGCCCGCTGCTCGAATCCGTGCTGGGCCGCTTGGTCTCGACGCGTGGCGGAGCGAACGACGATCTCCCCCGCGCGCTCGCCGGATCGCTGTGCATCTCGGCCGACAACGCACACGCGGTCCATCCGAACTATCTCGAACGGCACGAGCCCGGGCACCACCCCGTCGTCAACGGTGGGCCCGCTCTCAAGATCAACGCCAATCAACGGTATGCCACATCTGCAGAGACCGCTGCGGCGTTCCAAGTCGCATGTGAGGACGCCGGCGTCCCATGGCAGGTGTTCGTTTCACGCAACAACATGCCGTGCGGGTCGACTATCGGGCCGATCACCTCGACCCGTCTGGGCATTGCGACTGCCGACGTCGGTGTCCCGCAGTTGTCGATGCATTCGTCACGCGAGTTGTGTGGCGTCGATGACCCCGGACATCTGGCGGCGGCCTTGACCAGCTTCTTCAGCTGAGCCGTTCAGTTGATCGAGGCTTGCGCCTCGTCGTACAACCGCTGTAGCTCGCTGTGCAGCTGCTCGGTCACCGCCGCAACGGCCTTGCGTGATGCTCGACCGTTCTCGCCAACTTCGGCTCGAATCGGTTCACCAATGATCACCTTGACCTTGCGCGGGAACACAAACTTTGCGCCGCGTGGCATCACCCTGTCCGACCCGCCGATACCCACGGGAATGATCGGCACACCAGCTTTGGCTGCGACGAACGCAGCGCCATCGAACAGCGGTTGCACGATCGGGCCGTCCTTGCGTTCACCTTCGGGAAACAGCACGAGCGGTTCACCGCCACTGAGCACGGCAATCGATCGTTGCAACGCCTCGCGATCAGCAGTTCCGCGCGACACCGGAAACGTCCCCAAGGCCGAGATGAGCTTGCCAACCGTGGCGTACTTCCACATCGAGTCCTTGCCCATAAACCGGACGCGACGTCGAGTGACGCAGGCCGCAATCGGCGTGTCGACGTAGCTGCGATGCACCGGAGCCAACACATAAGCCCCATCTGCCGGCAGACGGTCCTTGCCATCGATCTTCATGCGCGTGTACAGCTGCGTGAAGCCGCAGACAATCGTGCGGAAGAACACGTACAAGACCTTCTCCGACCGGCTCGCCCCGGCAAATCCGGTCTCAACCCGCGACATCATCACTCCCTCGACTCGGGGTCAGGAGACGGAGGACCGAGTCGACCACGTCGGTGATCGACAGGCCACTGGTGTCGACGACGACGGCGCCGCTTGCTTCGACCAGCGGGCTGTCAGCACGAGACGAGTCCTTTCGATCGCGCTCGATGATCGACGATTCGACATCGTCGACGTCGCCACCAATCTCAGCCACGCGCCGCTCGGCGCGCACCCGCGGTGACGCGGTGATGTACAGCTTGAGTGCGGCGTCGGGAAACACGACCGACCCGATGTCTCGCCCCTCGACGACGCCACCACCTCGCGCCGCGACCCATTCCCGCTGGCGGCGAACCAACTCGGAGCGAACCGAGCTGTTCGCAGCGACCGAACTCACCGCAGCGGTCACCGCGCGTCCCCGAATCTCGATGCTTGCATCGACGCCATCCACCGTGATGCCATCGTCCTGCACACTGAGTTCGATTGCTGCGGCCACCCGTGCGACCGACTCGATGTCGCCCGGATCCAGCCCCCGTCGAAGCACACCGAAGGTGACGCCCCGGTACATCGCACCCGTATCGAGATATCCCAACCCGAGGCGCGACGCGACCGCTCGGCCGACTGTGCTCTTCCCCGCGCCCGCTGGACCATCGATGGCGATCACCACACCGCCAGTCGGTCCGCTCATCGAGGTCACCAGCTCACCCCAACCGGGCGACCTTCGTCATAACCGGACGAACTCTGCACTCCGACCACGGCTCGTTCTTGGAACGCCGGGATCGAAGCGGCCCCCGCGTAGGTACACGCCGACCGCAGCCCAGCGACAATTTGATCGATGATGTCCTCGACACTCGGACGCTCAGGATCGAGATACATCCGGGAGGTGCTGATGCCTTCCTCGAACAACTCCTTGCGGGCTCGATCGAACGAGCTTTCAGCACGGGTGCGGTTCTTCACCGCACGGTTCGACGCCATCCCGAAGCTTTCCTTATACAGCCGCCCTTCCGGATCACGGAGCGTGTCGGCAGCTGATTCGTAGGTTCCAGCAAGCCAGGAGCCAAACATCACGTTGGCGGCACCACCCGCGAGCGCCAGCGCCACGTCGCGCGGGAACCGCACGCCACCGTCTGCCCAGATGTGCTTGCCCAGCCGGGCTGCCTCGGCAGAGCATTCCAGCACGGCGGAGAACTGTGGCCGGCCCACTCCTGTCATCATCCGAGTCGTGCACATCGCACCTGGGCCCACGCCGACCTTAATGATGTCGGCACCGGCCTCGATCAGTTCGCGGGTTCCGTCGGCAGTGACGACGTTGCCAGCGACAATGCATGCGTCGGGCAGCGCCGCCCGCACCGCTTCGACCGCGCGCAGCGTTCGCGTCTGATGGCCGTGCGCCGTGTCGATGACGAGCACGTCGGCGCCCATCCGGGACAGTTCAGTGGCACGCGCTGCGGGGTCACCGTTGATTCCAACTGCGACGCCGACCAGCAGACGACCTTCGGCATCGACCGCTGGGCGATAGATCGTCGATCTCAGCGCGCCCTTCCGCGTGATGACCCCCAGGAGTCCCCCGTCGTTGCTCGCCGGATCAACTACCGGTGCCACGTTCAGGCGCATCTCTTCGAGTTGGTCGTATGCGGTGGCAGGATCGACGTCCGGATCGACGATGTGCAGGTTGCGCGTCATCACCGCGTGCAACTGGGTGAAGCGGTCGACGCCTTCCTGATCGTGTTCGGTGAACACGCCCACCGGCTTGCCGTCGTCGACAATGACGACCGCGCCATGCGCTCGCTTGTGGATCAACGACATGGCATCACCGATCGTCGCATCCGGACCCAGGGTGATGGGAGTCTCAAAAACGGGGTGGCATTGCTTGATGTAGGCCACGACTCGGCCGACGACGTCGACAGGAATGTCTTGCGGCAGGATCGCTATCCCGCCGCGTCGAGCGACCGTTTCAGCCATGCGCCGTCCCGCGACAGCGGTCATGTTTGAGACGACGAGTGGGATCGTTGTTCCGATGCCGTCCGGAGTCGTCAGGTCGACATCCATCCGTGAGGCCACATCGGACAAGCTGGGGACCATGAAGACGTCGCTGTAGGTCAGATCGTGGTCAGGTTCGTGAAGGAGGCGCATGGGTCACTCTCGATTCGGGCACAGCGTGCAAGGCGGCATCACGATACGGCCTAGGGTGGCCGCTGCATGGGATCAGTGGCGCTGGTACACGGTTGGGGTGGTTCGTTCGCAACCACCTGGCAACGAAGTGGGTTGACCGCGTTGCTCGAAGACGGCGGCAAGGAGGTCGTCGGTGTCGACCTGCTCGGGCATGGTGCAGCACCGAAACCGCATGACCCGGAGGCGTACAACGACCTGACCGCCCGCGTCTTCGATGCGATTGACGCTGCCTCGCCAGACGAACCGATCGAGGCAGTCGGATTTTCGCTCGGAGCAATCACATTGCTGCGAGCGGCAATCGCTCGTCCCGATCGTTTCAGCCGCCTGGTGTTGGCGGGAATCGGCAAGAATGTGATCGAGCGAGATCAGGAAGGTGCGACGCGCATCGTCGAGGGGCTCGAGAGCGTCATCGAGAGCGGTGAGGCGACGCCCGCAGTTCTCGCCGACATGGACCACACGGCTCGGCTCTTCGTGCAGTACGCCCAGCAGCCTGACAACGACATCGTTGCGTTGGCCGCTGTCATGCGTCGTGCTTCAGCCGGCGAGCTTGATGCGACGTTGTGCTCCGCAGTCACCTGCCCGGTACTCATCGTGGTCGGCGACCAGGACTTCGTCCATCCTGCTGACGAGTTGGCGTCGTGGTTTCCGCAGGGCCAATGCGAGACGTTGCGCAATGTCGACCACTTTGCCACGCCGGAGGCGTTCGGCTTCTTCGACGCCACACTCGAGTTCCTCGACGCGATCTGAGCCGTGTCGCTCCTCTCGACCGACGTCGGTCGTGCCGCCGAGGTACTTCGCGCCGGAGGTCTCGTCGCCGTTCCCACCGAAACGGTCTACGGGTTGGCAGCCGATGCGTCGAATTCTGCTGCCGTTGATCGGATCTTCGCGGTCAAAGGGCGTCCAACGGGTCATCCGTTGATCGTTCATCTCGCCGATGCCGATGACCTCGACACCTGGGCTGACAACCCGGCACCGATTGCACGCACGCTGGCAGATCTCGCGTGGCCGGGTCCCCTCACGTTGATTGTGCCTCGATCTTCGCTCGTGCCTGATGCGGTCACGGGCGGGCGCGACACCGTGGGCCTACGCGTGCCGTCACATCCGGTCGTCCGCGACCTGCTGCGACGAACTGGGCTTGGCATCGCTGCGCCCTCAGCGAATCGATTCGGTTCGGTCAGCCCGACAACGGCGGAGCACGTCCTGGCAGACCTCGGCGACTACCTCGACCCCACACGCGACCTCATCCTCGACGGCGGTCCGTCGACCATTGGCGTCGAGAGCACCATCGTCGACACCACTGTAGATCCGCCACAACTGCTTCGTGCCGGGCCGCTGACCGAGGAACAGATCGGGGCACTCGCGACCGCATCGGGCCCCTCGCGAGCCAGCGGCATGCTGACATCGCATTACGCACCGCGCTGCGAGGTACGCCTGGTCGATCATCCAGACGATGCAATGGCACTGCGCGCAGGAACGCCCGGTGCACGCGTGCTTGACCTCACCGGCGATCTCGTGGCGTACGCCCGGCTGCTGTATGCCGAGCTGCGATCAGCCGACGACGAAGGTGTTCGGGTGCTGATTGCCGTGTTGCCCGCGCCAGAGGGACTGGGTCTTGCGATCCGGGACCGCCTGGAGAAGGCCGCTGCCCCTCGCCCACGCTGAGGGCATCACCTGATCCTCGCCACGACATCCTCACGGCCTCGCGGCGGCAGCACCTCGCGTTACCGCCAGTCGTAGCGGTTCAGCTGGTCGATCCAAGTGTCACGCACCCGTTCGATGTCCGGGACCGGCTGTCCCGTCTCATTTGCCAGCGTGATACTCACCGTCGACGCACCAGCGTCGGGCACAAGTTCCAAACGGCACCAGCAGGGAGTCGGCTCGTGGAGATGCGTGTCGAGCCGGTAGGGCGGGTCGTCGTCGAGGACCTCGCCGATCCAGCTGGACACCACCAGCAGTGCTTCGAAGGTTTCGACAGGGAGTGCCTCGACGGTGAACGACGGAACATCTCGTGACACGCCCGTCGGCTCGTCATGGGGTTCGCTGGCCGACCGGTCGACGGACGCCACTGCCGTGACGCGGTTGGCGATCTCCTGCAGCGCCCGACCGGCAGCCTGGTTGATCGAGCGCATCATCTCGGCATCGCCGCCGGCGTCAGGATGATGCAGTTTGGCGAGGTCGCGACGCGCCGTTCGGACCGCCGCAGGGGACGCAGTGTCATCCAATCCGAGCACCGCGAACGGATCGCTCATCGGTCGCGCAACGCGGCGTAGCGTTCGCGGAGCGTCTCGTCCGACGCGGAGCGTTCCACAGCGATGCCCTCCCCGAGCCCCCAGCGACGCTGAATCACCGCGTGATCAACCTGCTCGAACACTGCTGCTGCCTGCACCGCTGCGCCGGTCGCGACAGCTTGCTCAGCCTCGCTGAGGACCACCGGCGCGTCGATCATCGCAGCCATCACCTGCTGCACAGCCTGCGAGCGTGCCGCCCCGCCCGTCAGGAGCACCCGGCCGTCGAGCTGGGTGAGTTGACGAAGTGCGTCGAGCCCATCGAGCAGACCGCAGGTGACACCGTCGACGGCAGCACGGGCAAACTGCTCGCGGGTGATGTCGCTTCGAATGCCGTCCAGCACTCCGGTGGCTTCAGGACGATTCGGCGTTCGCTCGCCATCGAAGTACGGCAGCAGCACCGGTCCGCCCGGCTCCGCCGCAAGCGCGAGTCGGTCGAACTCGGCGTGCTCGACACCAAGGAGATGGCGGATGGCATCCAGCACCTTTGCCGCATTCGACGTACACACGAGCGGCAAGAAGCGGCCGGTCGCATCAGCAAACCCGGCGACAGCACCCGTTGGATCGGCGGTCGGCGTCTTCGAGACGGCGTAGACCGTTCCCGACGTTCCGATCGAGATCACCGCATCGCCTGGTCCCAGCCCGACACCGAGGGCACCGGCCATGTTGTCCCCAGTGCCGGGAGCCACGACCGCGTTCCCGCTGGCCATCCACTGTCCAGCGGTCTCTCGTGGACCCAGAACATCGGGCACAACAGCGGCCCAGTCGCGATGCGCATCGATCAACTCGAGCACGTCCCATCGGTACTCCCCTGCGGCTGGGGACCAATACCCCGTGCCTGACGCATCGCCTCGATCAGTGGTCACTCGACCAATCGGCGCGCCCGGCGTGATTGATCCTGTCAGCCGCGCCGTGAGGTAGTCGTGCGGCAACATGACCCTGGTGACACGCTGCCAGGCATCAGGACGGCATCGCTGCAGCCAGGCCAGCTTCGTGACCGTGAAGGCCGCCACCGGAACGCTGCCGACCGCGTCGGCCCACGCGGCGGGTCCGCCGAGCCGGATGTTGAGGTCGTCGGCGTCGGGAGCGGACTCGGTGTCGTTCCAGAGTTTGGCAGGGTGCACGGGAACGGCGTCTTCGTCGAGAGCAACCATGCCGTGCTGCTGCCCGGCCACGCTGATTGCTGCAACCGTCGGCGCGCCCGCCTCGGCCCATGCGGCGTTGAACGCCGTCCACCAGCTTTCGGGGTCCTGTTCGCTCACTGGCGCGACGACCGCTGGATGTGACGCAGACGACGAGGCCATCACCTCGCCTGATGCAAGATCTCGGATTTCGATCTTCGTCGACTGCGTGGACGAGTCGACACCGGCGATGAGGGGCATGTGAGAAATCTACGCGGCAAGATTTAGGCGGGCGCGATCCAGGACGGAGACGTGCCCCATTCATCGTCGAAAACGATCTCGCCCACGGGCTTGCGTTTGAGCGGTCCATGCCTGCCTGCTGGAACCCCGAGGGTGATGCACGCGGAGAGCGCCGCGCTGTCGGGAATCCCCAGCATCAACCGCAACTCGTCTTCCACGCCCAGGTGCCACATCGTCAACGCGCCGCCGTAGCCGAGCGCTCGAGCGGCGAGAAGCAGGTTTTGACACGCCGGGTAGACCGACGCTCCTTCGTACGGTCCGGGGGCTCGATACCTCTCCAGGCAGACCAGGATCACGACGGGAACCGATTCGAAGTGATCGACAAAGTGCTGCATCGAGTCTGCGAAGCGGCTGGGACGGTAAGCCCGCTCGCCCTCGGTTCCGGCGCGTTTGTCGTTCCAACCGTCTCTGAACGACTGGCCAAGCAGCGACTTGGCGGCTCTGGCGTTTCGGCCATCGCGCAGCACCAGGAATCGGAATGGTTGCCGGTTCGACCCGGAGGGTGCCCGACCGGCGTGCCAGAGAATCTGTTCGAGGTCGGCGTCGCCGACCGGATCATCGGTGTACCGGCGAATAGCGCGTGTCGTCGCGAGCGCCTCCAGTAATCCAATGTCGTCGAGGACCTGTGGACGGCCTGTCGGCGCACTATCTGCCATGAAACTCAGGATCGCGCTTTTCCATGAATGCCGCCACACCTTCGGCAAAATCGGCGGTCGACAACAGCGGCAACAACTGGAGATAGACGTGGTGCACGTTCTGTTCGAACGTCTCGGTCTCAGCAGCGCGCATCATCCGCTTGATGGCACGCACTGCAAGTGGTGCGTTTCCCGCGATTTCAGCGGCGAACGCAGCTGCGCTCGCCGCAAGGTCGGCAGCGGGAACGACCTGATTGACGATGCCCAATTCGAGCGCCTCTGCAGCGGTGATCGTGCGTCCTGTGAACGCCAGTTCCGCCGCCTTGGCGTAGCCCACCATTCGAGGCAGGAGCCACGTTCCGCCGCTTTCGGGAACAATGCCACGCTTTGCGAACCCGGAGTTGAGCTTGGCGCTGTCCGCCGCGAGACGGATATCGCAACCCAACGCCAGGTCGAGTCCGTAACCGGCGGCGCCACCGTTCAGCGCGCAGATGGTTGGCGTGTCAATGTTGTGGAGCACCATGGGCGGTGCGTTCCGCATGTCGATCTCACCAGGCGGGCTTGTTGACGCACCTTCGGACAGGCTACCCAACCCGCCTTTCGGACCCGCCATTTGGGCCTGCAAGTCGAGCCCCGCACAGAACGCCCTGCCCGCGCCCGTGACAATGATTGCGCGCACCTGGCGGTCGGTGTCTGCATCGATGAGACGTTCGCTGATCTCACGCAACATCCGCGGCGAAATCGTGTTCATCCGTTCAGGGGCATCCAACGTCAATGTCGCAACGTGACCATCGACGTCGTAGCGGACCTCGGCACTGGATTCATCCGATCTTGCAGACATCAAAAGACAGTACTGCTTGGCATTCATGGTCGACGAGGCATAACATCCACTGTTACCTACAGAGCGAGGGCATTCGGTCCGCGCCCAAACAGGGGGAGAATTAATCAACATGCAGAAATCACGCGTAACGCGCGTCGGTTCGTTGCTCGTTGGTCTGACACTCGTTGCCGCAGCTTGCGGTAGCGATGACGACGAAGCGACCACCACCGATGCACCCGCTGAGACAGAGGCACCTGCCGACACCGAGGCACCCGCCGACACCGAGGCACCCGCCGACACCGAGGCACCCGCCGACACCGAGGCACCCG
>NZ_CAXCAM010000028.1:0-44915 GCF_963980585.1 uncultured Ilumatobacter sp. | reverse complement strand
AAACGTGCGAGGGCGCCCCCTCACTGGCAAAGCCGGTGTGTTCACGAATCACTCCTCACAGCTCCAGCAGACCTGTCCCGCACCCGAAGTCGAGGACCTTGGCGCCATCAAGGCTCTTGTCAGCACTGGCGAGTACTGCGAGCAGCGAAGTGTGCGCGGCCGCGGTGTACGAGCGCACGGCCTCGTCGTCGTCCCAGCCGACAGCAACGTCATCCCACTCGTTGCTCATGGCCGGAAGCCGAACTGGGCCGATTCGCTCACGCTCGGCTCACGGCTCATGTTCGCGACAGTAGCGGCCTCTCAACGCTGCGATGCGCGCTGAAACTCAGCCCGGGATCCGCTCGATGCTGGCGCCAACAGCGCTCAACCTGCCGACGAGGTCGTCATAGCCGCGGTCGATGTGGTGCACGCCTGAAATGATCGTCTCGCCTTCGGCAGCGAGTCCGGCAACAACCATCGCAGCACCAGCGCGGATGTCGTGCGCCTTCACTTCCGCACCCGACAGACGCGGCACGCCGCGAATCACCGCGTGATGGCCGGTCGTGCTCACGTCGGCCCCGAGGCGCTGCAGTTCTTCGACGTAGCGGAAACGCCCCGGGTACAGATTCTCCGTGACGATCCCGACGCCGTCGGCAACCGAGAGCATCGTGATGATCAGCGGCTTGTAGTCGGTGGCGATGCCGGGATACGGCAGCGTGGCGACGTCAATCGACCGGAGCCGGTCGGGGGCAGCGACATGGAGCCCCGTGTGTCCAGCCATCTCGACGGGGCTCATCTGCAATCCCATATCGGCGAAGCGGTCGAGCAGCATCGTCATGTCATCCGGTCGGATGCCCAGCACATCGAGCTCGCCGTTCGACACGGCGGCGGCGGCGAGATACGTAGCCGCTTGAATGCGGTCCGGCACGGTGTGATGACTAATCGGATGCAGCTCGTCGCGTTCGACACCCTCGATGACCAGCGTCGATGTACCAATGCCTGAGATGTTGGCTCCCATCGCCACCAGAAAGTTGCAGAGGTCGGTGATCTCGGGTTCACGAGCACAGTTGTCGATCGTGGTCCGCCCCGTGGCGAAGACGGCTGCGGTCATCAGATTCTCGGTGGCGCCGACCGACGGAAAGTCGAAGGTGATGTCGGCACCGTGCAACCGCTCGCAGCGCGCCTCGAGGTATCCGTGGCTGAACTTAAACTCGGCGCCCATCGCTTCGAGACCACTCACGTGCATGTCGATGGGCCGGGCTCCAAAGTCGTCGCCACCCGGCATCGACAAACGAACCTCGCCGCATCGGGTGAGCAATGGGCCGAGCACGTTGATCGAGGCCCGGATCTTCTCGACGAGTTCGTACGGTGCGACGGGATTGATGTCGCCGGTATCGGTGAGGAGGAGTTGGCCGGGAGCAGGGCGCAGCATCTCGACCCCAAGTTCGGCGAGCAACTCCCCCATGATCGTGACGTCGACGATGTCGGGCACGTTGGTCAGTTCGAAGGTGCCATCGGTGAGCAGCGTTGCCGCCATCAGTTTGAGGACCGAGTTCTTGGCGCCGGGCACGTACACCGATCCGCTAATCGGGCCGCTGCCGCGCACCACGAACTTCTCACTCACCGGATCTGGATTCACAGGCACCAGTATGCTCCCGCTGTGCGACCAGGTGGGACCATGGTGACCCGAACCTGGCCCGACGACGCGGAACACGTCGCAACGATCGAGCAACCTCGTGATGACCTTGTCCTTGAGGTTCGCTCAGACGACGATGATGCCGTCTACCTGCAGAAACATGGTCCGTTCTCGAGCTATCGGCGTGTGGTCGAGCGATCCGAGGAAACGATCACCGAGACGACCACCTATCGGCTCACCATCCCGTGGTTTGGTTGGCTGTTCAAGCTGCCGGTCGGCCAGGTCATCCGTCGCCGAATTTCACATCGTGGCTTCTGGTCACCGCCGGACCGCCTTGATACGACACAGGTGTTGGTCATCGGGTTACTCGCTGCGGCGTCGATGAGTGCCGCATTTGTGAACACGCTCTTCACCCAGACGGCGGAGTTTGCAGCGGACGACTTTGGGGTCGGTGATGCGGGTGTCGGATACGCCGGGGCGATCGTCCGCGCCGGCATCATTTTCGCGCTGCCCGCTGCGGTGCTCGCAGACCGCATCGGGCGTCGCCGCGTCATCGTCGCCGTCGCATGGATCGCTCCCATTTTGTCGTTGATGGGCGCGCTTGCACCGAGCTTTCCGGTGCTCGTCGCGTCCCAAACACTCGGCCGCCCGATGGGCATTGCCCTGTCGTTCCTCATCGGCGTGATCGCTGCGGAGGAAATGCCGAAGAACACCCGAGCCTTCGCGATCAGCGTGTTGGCGATGGCCAGCGGTTTCGGCGCCGGCATTGCGGTGTCGTCGCTGGCGCTCGCCGACCTCGGGCCGAGTGGCTGGCGCTACGTCTATGTCGTCTCGGTGATCTGGTGCGTCGTCGCCCTTGACCTCACCCGTCGACTTCCCGAGACACGCCGGTTCACGGCGACCGAACGCGACCCGCATGCCCATGCGCCACGTCTCGATCGCAGGCGCTTGGCACTGCTGGGCGCCGTGGCATTCATTGGAAACATCTTCATTTCGCCCGCGAGTTTCTTCCAGAACAGTTACCTGAGCGACGTGCGAGGCTGGGACGCCACGACGATCGGCATCTTCTCCCTGGTTGTCGGCACTCCGGCCGCCCTCGGCCTCCTCATTGGCGGTCGTTTTGCAGATACGCGCGGCCGAAAACCGTTGATCGCCGTCGTCCTGCCGTTCTCGACGCTGATGGTTGTCCTCGCGTTCTCCTTCGGCGGCCCGTTGTTGTGGCTGTTTTCGTTCTTGGCCGGGATCACGGGAAGCATGGCGTTTCCCGCGATGGCTGTGTATCGAACCGAGTTGTTCCCGACCGGCAACCGCAGCCGCGCGGCAGGCATCATCACCGCGCTTGCACTGATCGGTGGGATCGGCGGACTCCTCGGCACTGGTCAACTCGTTGACCGAGGATGGTCGTACAGCTCGGTGATTGGCATGATGGCGATCGCACAAGTGGTCGTCACCATCATCGTCCTCACCTCGTATCCCGAGACAGCGCACCGCGAACTCGAAGAAATGAACCCCGAGGACGCAACCCTGATCATCACGAGTTAGCGCGCGCTGTTGAATCGCAGCGCTGTCGTCACGCCGTGATGCGGGCCACGAACGTGACCACGTGTGCCGCAATTTCAGCGTCGCGACCTTTCAGGTCGTGGCGGGCAGCATCGAGCCAGACGTGTTCCACCGAGCCCGTCATCGTCGCCGTCCAGCGTTCAAGCTCGTCGGGGGTTCCGAAGTCGTCGCGCGTTCCCGAAATGAACAGGCAGGGAACCGTGATGTCGGGAAAATGTTCCACGCGGAGCTTGTCGGGCTTTTTCGGAGGGTGCAGCGGATATGCGAGGAGCACCAGCCCCGCGAGATTCTTGATCCCACCCTCACCGTCGACATCGGCGGCAACCATCGATGCCATGCGTCCACCCATCGAGTGGCCGCCCAGCACCAGAGGGCTCCGGCGGCGAGCAATCTTCGCGAGGTCGCCGCGGATCGATGCCATCAACTTTGGCGCCCGGTCGGGCGGGCCCTTGCGGCCCGCTTTGCGATAGGGAAAATCGTGGCGATCGACTCGGGCTGACCGGCCGAGCTCGGCTTCGATTTCCACGAGTCGAGGATGATTGCTGTCCGAACCCGCGCCCGGATACAGCAGCACACTCGGCGCGGCCACAGTGCGCCCCGTCAATCCCTGTCAGTCTTTCGCGGACAGAATCCGGCGGGCTTCGGCAAGATCACTCATCGCCTTGGCCGCGTCGATGTCCGCGCCACCGTGGTCGGGGTGCACTTCGCGCATCTGGACCCGGAATGCTCGGGTGACCTCACGGTTCGAGGGCTTCTTGCTCCCGAGTTCAAATCCGAGAATGCCCAGCGCCCAGCCAAGCGGATCGGCCATTGCTTCCAGCGTGGTGGTCTGCGACCCGGCAAGGTGGGCGATGAATGAGGCGCCAATTGGTCCACGCCAACGCGCCGACTTCTGTAGCACGTCCAGCACACCACGTCGGTGCTCCGGCGCAAGGCGCTCGGCGGCATACACCGCACCGAGCACTTGACTGAGGTCCGTGCCGATGCTGTTGAAATCGAAGTGGATCTCGTCGCCGTCGCCGACCAACCGATGGTGACTCACGGCGAGGCCGTGCCGGTCGATCTGGAATCGGTGCCGCAGTCGCGGTTGGACCACACGTTGACCGTCACCTACTTCGTTAATCAGCCGGTGGACATCACCGATCTGATCATCATCGATGCCACCGAGGTGCGCGGCAATCACCGCACCGATGAGGAGGCCGCCGAACCCTGGAGCAGGGTCGACCGGGAGCACCATGTGACCGAGCGCGACACGTCGCGTCGGCACCGTTGGCCGTGTGTGCCAGATCTCGAGTTCGGCAAGGAGCACGGAGATAAGTTCAGACGTACGGGCGGAGCAACGAACGGAGTTCTTGGGCCAACTCGATCACATCAGAGTCGCTGTCGCCGTGCCCGTCAGCGTCAACCATGATCCGCTTGACGATGCGATCGACCCCCGCAACCGCGCCAACCCAGGTGCGCGGCGCCAGAGCGTAAGGCGGATGCTTCTTATCAATGATGGCGTTCAGCTCGATGAGCTGCTTGCGCGACTTGGCGTCGATCGGGTCCTTGGCAAGCTTGTCGGCAGCGAGGAAGATGGTGCTCAGCGTTCCCTGCGGCGGCTCGTTCGCACCTGATTCGTCGGCCGTCATCAGCTCACCGGCTTCAATTGCGTCAAGCAGATCATCGACGGCATCCTCGGCATCGGCGGCAACCACGACAGTGGCGCCCTCCCATCGGAACGGCACCTCAGATTCGATGAGTGACTCGGTCAGGACCTTGCGGTCGGCGTCGGTCCACTCATCGAGATTGAACTCGGTCGACTCGGCATCTTCCTCGAGGACGATGGGGAACGGGCCGAGTTCCTGCTCGAGTCGCTCGAAAATGACGTCGACGCGCTCTTCATGCGTCTCAGGCACGACCAGCTCGGTGCCATCCCAACCGTGCGGGATGAACGCCTCGGCCATTGCTTCAGACAGCTCGGCCTGCTGATCGAAGTTCCAGACGGTGACGTCGTAGTGCACTTTGACCACGGCGTCGTCAAACGGATCGAAGTCGATCGGATCACCGATACCCGCGGTCTCGTTCTGCTGCTCTGCGCCGCCGCCTTTGCTTACAAATGCCACGTGGGCACGCTATCTCTCAGGAACGCTGCTGTCCGCTTGAGCTCATCTTGCGTGTTGGCCGAATCGCGGAATCCGTGTCCTTCACCCTCGTAGACCACGAGCGTCACGACATCGCCCGCGCACTCGACGAGTCGTTCACTCTGTTCGAGCGGCACCACCGGATCCTCGCTGCCGTGAAAGACCAGCAGCGGCTTGGTGATCTGTTCGGCGCGGTTGACAGGCGAGAGTTCGACGAAAAGCTCCTGGTCCGTGCTGTCGCCGACCAGGGTGTCGGTGTAGTGCGCTTCGAAACGGTGGGTCACCTCGGCGAGCGCACGCACATCGCTGACGGGGTAGGACGTCACCCCTGCGGCGACGAGTTCGCTGTAATCAGCAAGCATCGCCACTACCGTCAGGCCACCCGATGAGGCGCCAATGACCACGGTTGTCTCGGGCGTTGCCCAACCCTCGGCATGCGCATGGCGGATCAGCGCAGCGGTGTCGTCCACGTCGAGGCGACCCCATTGTCCGTTCAGCGCACGCTGGTAGTCCCGGCCGTGGCCGGTCGTGCCGTGCGGGTCAACCACGAGGACGTCCCATCCACGGCTCCACCAATACGAGATGCGCGGACGGAAATCAGCCTGCCACTGGTCGGTCGGGCCCCCGTGCACCCAGACGAGCGTCCGTCCCGCTCCGGCTGCGTACCGACGGGCGTGCAAGCCGTCGACCTCAATCACTGAGGGCTCGGGCAGCTCAAATTGGTCCCACCCTGCGGCCGGACCGACAGCGAGCACCGTCCGCGCCGGTTTGACAGAAAGATCGCTGAGGTCATAGGCCACGATTTGGGTGGGTGTCACCGCGCCCGATCGGAGGGCGACGAGAGTGTCGCCGACCCAGGTGAGCTGACCGTGCCCACCCTTGCCGACGTTGGTCACCCGGCCGGATGAGCGGTCGACGACCACGAGGCGTCCGAAGCCGCCTTCGTTGCGACACAACGCCACATGCGAACAATCCGGACTGACCACGAAGCTGCGCTGGCCCATTCCCCACGTCGGGCCGGCTTGTTCTGCCGACTCGGCGAGAACCGACTCACCGTCGATGCGGACGTTGAGCCAGCCGCTTGCGTCGTCGACCCACACCCGGGCCCCGTCGGGCACGAAACGCGGCTGCTGTACTGCTGCATCGCGTGGTTGCCACCGGGATAATTCGCCCGACTGCACCGTGCAGGTCACCACACCAGCGCCGTCCCATGGCATGTCCGGCGGGCTCCACCCCTGCCACACCACGGTGGACGAACACGGTGACACCACTGGGTCGAAACAGAACGAGTCGGAACCGTTGTCGAAACGCACCGGCGCAACCGCGCGCACGTCGACATCCATTCCCTGTTGCCATACCTCGGCATCGTCGACGGCGAACACGAAGTACTCGCCGTTTGGCGCCACGTTCGGCGCCCGGCACTCACGACCGAGCGCAGTGAGTTGCACCGCTGCACCACCGATCGGCTGCCACCAGATCTCACCGTCGACCGCTGCGTAGACGACTCCCAGTCCGCTGGGATGCCAGCAGAAGCACCCCCCACCCATTCCCCGGCCCGGCGCCGGGTCAGGGCCCGTGGAGAAGAGACGCTCTGCGCCGCCATCCGGCGAGATCACCATGATGGAGGCAGCGCCGCGCCACCGCTGCACGAACGCCACCCTGCTGCCATCCGGCGACAATGTCGGCTCAGTCAGGTCACGTCCAGCGGTGAGCAGTTCGATCGGCACATGCACCTGTGCGAATCTACGCCCCTGACACACCCCAACCGGCCGGACTCCACGCGACCAAATGTCCCCAGCCGATGTCCCGAGCAGCCGACCGGCTGGGTCGTCACTGCCACGCTCGCTACTGTGCGGAAATGTCCGAACGCGAAAACCCCGACCGCAACCTGGCCATGGAGCTCGTACGAGCCACCGAATCTGCCTGCCTCGCTGCTGCCCGTTGGGTCGGCCGCGGAGACAAGAACGCCGCCGACGGCGCGGCGGTCGAAGCGATGCGACTGTCGCTCTCCACGGTCGCGATGACCGGCACCGTCGTCATCGGCGAAGGCGAGAAAGACGATGCTCCGATGCTGTACAACGGCGAGGAAGTCGGCGACGGCAGCCAGCCGGAAGTCGATGTCGCCGTCGATCCGATCGACGGGACGACGCTCACCGCACTCGGCAAGACCAACGCCCTGTCCGTGATCGCCGTGGCGGATCGTGGCTCGATGCTCGATCCCGGGCCCTCGTATTACATGAACAAGATCGCCGTCGGCCCGAACGCCGTTGGGGCCATCGACATCACGGCCAGCCCCACACAGAACCTGCGGTGGATCGCCAAGTCATCCGGCAAGGCGATCGGCGATCTCACATGTGTCATCCTTGACCGCCCACGACACGCCGAGTTGATCGACGAGGTGCGCTCCAGCGGGTGCCGCATCCGATTGATCACCGACGGTGACGTCTACGGGTCCGTCGCGACCTGTTGGCCCGACGCCGGCGTCGATGTACTCATGGGCATCGGCGGCACCCCCGAGGCAGTTGTTTCCGCGGCGGCGATGAAGGCGATGGACGGCGAGATTCAGTGCCAGTTTCTCCCGCAGAGCGACGACGAGCGCACCGCGATGCTCGATGCAGGGTTCGACCTCGATCGCATTCTGATGCAGGACGACCTGATCACGAGTGACAACTGCTTCTTCGCCGCCACCGGGCTCACCGACGGGGCATTGCTGCGCGGCGTGCGCTTCGACAATCTCGGCGCCCGCACACAGAGCCTCGTGATGCGCTCACGCAGCGGCACGGTCCGCATGATCGATGCGCGGCATCGCATGAGCAAGCTGCGCGAGTTCGCAGCAATCGACTACTGAGCGAGGCGCGGTGAAGCGGGGCGAGTCTCCGCGCTCTGGAGGGCCGTGTTGTACCTAAAAAGACCGAGGACGGCTGGCTGGGGCTCTTCGTGCTCGGCATCACCGTCGCGGCATATCGCGCGTTCCATGACCGAGCGGCACCACTGCGTCAGCCGTCGAGCACACTCCGGCGGAGCCACTGGAAGACCCGCCACCCAGTGAGATCGGTGGACATCGTGGCGGCGGCAACGGCGGCGGCTCCGTCGGAGATCGCCTTGCCGTTGGGAGCCTTCACGTGCACTTCGGCGACCCGCTCTGCCATCACAAACCATCCGACCGCTTCTTCGACCGTGCGGCCGACCGTCAAGGATCCGTGGTTGCGAAGAATGCAGAACTTCGCGTCGCCCATCGCGGCCGCAATGCGCTTGCCGCCCTCGACCGAGAGGACCTCGACTTCTTCGTCGTCGAACAGCGCCTGGTCAAAGACGAACGCGGTCGACTCCTGGCTGAGCGCTCGGAACGGCTCGACGTTGGCCGACCATGGCGTGCCATATGCGGTATGCGTGTGACAGGCGCTCACGACATCGGGTCGCGCCTCCAGCAAAGGAGCGTGGATGTTGTATCCGGCCGTATTCACCGCACCGGTCGGGTTGCCGTCTTCGTCCATGACATCGCCACCGGGGCCGACCAAGACCAACCGATCAGGCGTCGCCGCGCTGAACGCCACACCCCAGTCGAGGAGCCAAAAATGATCGGTGAGGATCGGATCGCGTGCCGAGACGTGGCCGTCACCGAGTTGCCCCCATCGTTGGGCACCAAAGATCCGGTACCCCAGGGCACACATCTCTTTGCGGTGGGCCCGTTCGTCCTCGGGTGAACGCTCAGCGCCATATCGCTCAACACCGGGGAAGCCTGGATAGCTGTCGTGCTTCTGGGCCGAGATCTCCGTCATGTTGACAGCGTAGAACTTCTACGATGAGCCAATGCCTGCCGCATCGCCTGACCTTTCCGGATCTGTACTCGCCGTGCATCGCAGCGGCGAGCACACGTTCTCCAAGCAGACCGTTGACGCGGTCACGCTGCTCCCGGGACTTGGCGTCGAGGGCGATGCCCATCTGGGCGCACGGGTCAAGCACCGATCACGCGTCGCTGCAGATCCCAACCAACCGAATCTCCGGCAGGTACATCTCGTCATGTCCGAATTGCTCGACGAAGTGGTCGAGGCGGGCCACCAGGTCGTGCCCGGTCAGCTTGGTGAGAACGTCACGACGACGGGACTGGATCTGGTCGGGTTACCGGTCGGCTCGATGCTGCGTCTCGGCGACACTGCGCTGGTGGCGCTCACCGGCCTGCGCAACCCGTGCAAGCAGATTCGTAATGTCGGCGACGGCGTGTTGAAGATGATGTTCGTCGACGGCGAACGCTACGGCCGGCCAGGCGAGCAAGTCGGGCGAACGGGCGTGATGGGCGTCGTCGTCGCTGGTGGCCCCATTCGGTCGGGCGACCCAATCGAGGTGCGCTACCCCGCCGGTGTGCTCACACCGATGCAGAAGGTCTGAGTCTGCAGCCATGGGCTCAATCGCTGATGGGAACTCCAACCGCTCGGGAAGCGTCCAACACAGATGATCCGACGCGCGTTCCCCTTTGTCGTTGCGTTCGCCGCCCTTCTCGCTGCATGCGGATCCGATGACGCAGCGCCAATCGACACCCTGCCCAATTCTGCGGCGAACGCGACGGTCGCACCATCAACCGCGCCCCCCATCACGGCAGTTGCGGTGACCGACCCGCCGGTCGGTGACAGCGGCCTGGACCCAGCCGAGGCCCAGGCTCAGCTCGATGCCGCTGTCGCTCTCTGGAACGCTCAGGGCCTCACGTCCTACACGATCGTCACCCAGCAGCTCTGTTTCTGTCCGCAGCAGGAGTGGTCGGACACCGTCGTCGACGGCGAAGTCACCGAGCATGTCGCGCTCACCGATGACGCGTTCTTCGACCCCGGCCCCGCCACCATGTTGTCGCTGTTCACCGCCGTGCAGATGGTGATCGATGAGGGCTATGCCACGCTCGATCTGGAGTTCGATCCTGAGACCGGCGCCCTGGTCCGCTACTTCGTCGACATTGACAGGCGGATGGCCGACGAAGAGTCCGGCGTCGAGGTCCTGTCACTCAAGCCGACCGGCTGAACGAATCAGGACGACTGCGTCAGGCGGCGCAACAAGTTCGTGTCGAGGTGCGCTTCGACGGCATCGGCCAGTTGCACGAACGTCTCGTCAAGCACATCGCGCGCGACCACTCCCAATGTTGCTTCGATGAAGACAGGGTGTTCGAACAATCCGTGCACCGTGGTCGCAGTGACGTTCCCCAACTGCCACGCGACGGGACCATTGGGCGACGTCGCAACCACCAGGTCGTCGCCACCGTCCACGACCCCGTTGCGGATCTCGTAGCCGTCGTAGGTCTGGCGTCCTGCATCACCGTGGTTGAAGTCGATGGCCACATGAGCGGCAAGCTTCTTTGGCTGCATCGTCGTCCGGAGCGGCAAGAGGCCAAGCATGCGGGTCGGACCGCCGGTCCCGTGACGCCTACCTTCGACACCGTGAGGATCATCGAGTCGATCGCCGAGCATCATCGCCCCGCCGCACACTCCGATGATCGGCATGCCCGCGTCCGCAGCCCGCACCACAGCGTCGGCAAGGCCCTGCTCGCGCATCCACTCCATGTCGGCGGCGACGTGCTTCGAGCCCGGCAGGATCACGACGTCCGCCCCGAGGATCGACCGCGGGTCGGCAGACCACCGCACATTCGCAACGTGGCTCAGCACATGGAACTCGTCAAGGTTGGACCCGAACGGCAGTCGAGGGATGGCCACAACGGGAGCGTCGATCGGCGCGTCGGTGTGCTCGCTCGCCCCTTCTTCTTGCGGCAGGCGGTGCGACAGCATCGGGACCGTTCCGGCGTGGACCATGCCCGTCATTGCAGTGAGCCGGTCGGGGCCGGGAGCCAACAACAACGGGTCACCCCGGAACTTATTCAGGACGAATCCAGCCAGCCGGGAACGGGTTGCATCGGGCACCAGCGACCACGTGCCAAACAGGTGGGCGAACGAGCCACCGCGATCGATGTCGCTGACCAGCAAGGCCCCAGCATCGGCGTACTCGACCATGCGGTTGTTCACCTGATCGACCAGATTGATCTCGGCCGGGCTTCCCGCTCCCTCGATGACCACGAGGTCGAAGTCAGCCCTGAGCTCATCGAATGCCGATGCCATCGGGGCCCACAGCGCGTCGTGGCGTGCTTGCCACGGCGTGTCGGTCAGCGCTCGATCGACTTGGCCACGAACGATGACCTGGCTCTGCGTGTCAGCTTCGGGCTTGAGCAGAACAGGATTCATCCGGACGTCCGGCTCGATGCCCGCAGCGCGCGCTTGCAGCCATTGCGCCACGCCGATCTCGCCAGAGCCGTGATCAGTCGCCACGACGCGCGCATTGTTGGACATGTTCTGCGCCTTGAACGGAGCGACCCGGACTCCCTCGCGCCGGAACCAGGCACAGAGCGCTGTCACCAGCAGCGACTTGCCGGCATCAGACGTGCAGCCAAGCACCATCAGCGGACGCATCGTCCTCCATCCATCATCGTGTGCTCCCACTCAGGCCGGGAAGCCGCGCCGCGGGACCACGATCACTTGGCCTTCATCGTGCTCAACGGTGACACAGACGTGATAGATCTCGCCGAGTCGTTCGGCGGTGAGCACATCTTCGGCGCTGCCGGACACCACGACGGCGCCGTGGTGCAGCATCGTCAGGCGATCGGTGTAGGTGCCAGCGAGTGTGAGGTCGTGCAATGCTGAGATGACGGTGAGCTGTTCGGTCTGACGGAGTTCCGTGACCAACTCGAGCGCTTGCTGTTGATGACCAATGTCGAGTGCCGAGGTGGGCTCGTCGAGCAGCAGGATTGGCGCCTGCTGCGCAAGTGCACGAGCGAGCACGATCCGCTGGCGCTCGCCGCCACTCAGTTCTCCCATCATGCGGTGCGCGAATTCTCCGAGGCGGAGCCGTTCGAGCACGTCGTCGACGATCGTTCGGTCGCGACGCGACGGCGAGCCGAAGTATCCGATGTAGGGCGTCCTCCCGAGCAGCGCGTACTCGCGAGCCGTCATGTCATCGGGAATCAGTGGATCCTGCGACACATACGCAACGCGACCAGCACGCTCTCGATCGCTCATCGAACTCAGGGCGACGCCGTCCATCAGGATCTCGCCCGTGTGGCCCACGAGTCCGACAATTGCTTTCAGCAGCGACGACTTGCCAGCACCGTTCGGGCCGATCAACCCGAGCCACTCCCCCGACACGACAGTGTCGGAGTGACCTGTCAGCGCGAACGCCGAACGGCGCGAGTACTTCACACCCACATCGACCAGGGTGAGCGTGCTCATGCTCCGATCCTCCGCGTCCGCAGCAGGTACAGAAAGAAGGGCGCACCGATAAAGGCCGTCACGACCCCGATTGGTGTCTCGGCTGGGCGAGCGATCATGCGACCGGGCACATCGGCAAGGATTAAGAAGCCGGCCCCACCCATCAAGGAGAGCGGCAGCACCCGTCGATACCCCGCGCCAGCGACCATCCGAACGATGTGCGGCACCACGAGGCCGACGAACCCGATCAGGCCGCTCACCGACACCACGGCGGCGGTGCCGAATGTGGCCGCGATCACGATGACGAGGCGCGTCCGGGCCACCGAGACGCCAAGTGTCGCCGCTTCCTCATCGCCCACGCGAAACACGTCGAGGTGCCTCCGATGCAGCAGCAGCACCACCGTGCTCACGGTCACGTAGGGGATCACCAACCAGACGTCGCCCCAGTCGGCTCGTGAGAGGCTGCCAAGGATCCAGCGAAAGACCTCGCGGATTACTTCGACGTTGCGCTGCAAGATGAACGTCTGCATCGCCGACGTAAACGACACGACCGCGACACCGGCGAGCACCAGCGTGACACCGGATCGAGAACCGCCGAAGGCGGCACCGACGGTGTAGGTGACCATCACCGTGGCCAGGGCAAAAATGAACGCAATGGTCGGGACCGGGTCAATCGGCCACGTCGATGTGGCGTCACGACCGATGGTCAAGGCAATCGTGGCACCGAGCCCGGCGCCGGCTGCCGAACCGAGCAGGTAAGGGTCGACCAGCGGGTTACGGAAGACGCCCTGGTAGGACGCGCCAGCGATGGACAACATGCCTCCGACCAAGCCGCCGAGCACCACGCGGGGCATTCGCACCTTCCAGACAATTGCCCAGTCGGCGTCGCTGACCCCGGTCTCGAAATCGATCAACGGCAGCCGGTTGACCAGTTCGAGCGGGACACGCCACCAGTCGGGGCCGGCCGGCCCGATCGAGACCCCGATGACGACAGCGAACAACACGAACACTCCGCCCGCGGCAAACCAGCGGGTGTCGTGTTGTTCGCCGGACATCAGATCAACTCACATCGTTCCTGTCACTTAGACCGCAACGGCTGCCTGCTGGATGGCGGCCGCAACGGCGGCGTAGTACTCGACAATCCGTGGGCCCCAACGCGAGGCGATGTCCTCATCGGCCTCGATCACGTTGCCATTCTGGACAGCAGATATGGCATCCCAACCCGGGCGAGCGCCGACGTCGTCAGCCGTGGTCGTGCAGAAGTTGCCACACGGAACGAAGATCAGGTCGGGGTTCGACGAGATGATTACCTCGGCGTTGAGCTGAGGGAACCCGAAGTTGTCACCCTCGGCGCGATCAGCAATGTTCTCGAGACCGAACGCCGAGTACGCCTCGCCGATGAATGTCGTGCTGTCAGCACTGAAGTAGGTGCTGTCCACTTCGTGGTAGATCTTCAACGGTTCCTCGGTGGCGGGAGCCGCAGCAAGGGTCTCGGCGAGTTGGGTCTGCATTGAACTCACGACCTCGGCAGCATCACCGACATGGCCGGTTGCGGCACCGAGCTGCTCGATCTGGGCATAGGTGTCTTCGATGGTCGCGGCTGCAGGGCCATCCCATGAGGCGATCCCAAGTTCGGCAAGTTGGTCGCCGAGACCGGTGAAGTCGCCGCCGATGAGCACGAGGTCCGGCTCGAACGCGGCGATCTCTTCGATGTTTGGCTCGAACCCAGAAAGTTCGTTGGGCAGGTCAAGCGCTTCGGCTGGGAAGTTCGAGAATTGGTCGACCGCGACGAGTTGATCGCCTGCACCGATGGCAAACATGATCTCGGTGTGCGTCGGGCTCAACGAGATGACGCGCTCTGGAGTGGCCTCGGTGTCAGCCGGCGCCTGAGTCTCAGGCGGTGCTTCGGTGCCAACCGGTGCCTCGGTGTCCGCTGGCACCTCGGTCTCGGCGGGTGCCGCTGTGTCAGCTGATTCCGACGTCGAGTCGGAGTCGCTCCCGCATGCGGCAACAGCGAGTCCGAGCGCGATGAGGACGCCGGTGAATTTCTTGCGGGTGTGTCGTTCCTGTGAACGCATTGTTCCTCCAACCTCGTGATGAGGGGTATTTGGAGAACAAGCTGGGCCCATCCGACGCGATGCGCCGGGAGCGAACCTTCCCTTGCCTCGAGGGGTGATGGTCGCATCGAATGCACAGGCGATCGGACAGGCTCGATATCTGCCCTGTCTGGTACAGAGCAGGCTCGAGACCACCGTTGCGGGACAGCGCCGGATTCTCACCGGACTTCGCTGGGCAGACGACGTGTTGTGTTGAGAATTCGACAGCGTAGTGCGGACTCCGTAGCCTCCCCCATCTCATGGCCGACACAGAGCACGACGCAGCGCCCACCGACGACCCTCGACCCGACGGACTCCGACGCGCCGACTCACTCGTCATCGTCAACACCGGCAACGGCAAAGGCAAGTCCTCATCAGCCTTCGGCATGATGGTTCGCGCACTCGCTCGCGACTGGAACGTCGCGGTCGTCCAGTTCATCAAGTCCGGCAACTGGAACGTCGGCGAGGAGAAGATGGGTCGCCAGCTCGGCGTCGATTGGTTCTCCTTCGGCGACGGCTTCACCTGGGACTCCAATGACCTGTCGAACGATCGCGCCCATGCCGCCGAGGGCTGGGCCAAGGCCATCGAGCTGATGCAGGCTGGCGAGCACCAGCTGGTGATCTTCGACGAGCTGACCTACCTGTCGTCATTCAACTGGCTCCCGATTGCGGACATCGTCGGTCCGATCGCCGACCGACCCCGACACGTCAACGTGATCGTCACCGGGCGCGACGCGGCGCCCGAACTGATCGAACTCGCCGACACCGTGACCGAAATGACCGAGATCAAGCACGCCTACACAAGCGGTATCCGTGCCATGCGCGGCATTGACTACTGATGCACCTGAGCGGGCGAGTTGAACCGTGTCGCTGACCCTGCTGGTCGGCGGCGCACGGAGCGGCAAAAGCACCTTGGCCGTTGAGATCGGGCGACGGTTCGAGAAGAACCATGATGACGCAACCGTGACGTTCATCGCCACGGCACCGCGCAGTGACGACGACATGGATCGACGGATCGATCGGCACCAAGCCGAACGACCGGGCAATTGGGCCACCGTGGAAGAACAAGTCGATCTCGTACGTGCCATCGGACGCTCCGCTCCGGGCCTCGTCATCGTCGATTGCCTCACGTTGTGGACTTCGAACCTGATGTGGGCTGATCTCGACGAAGCAGATGTGCACGAAAGGACGACGAGCACCGTGCGAGCGGCGGTTGATCACCCCGGCGACGTCGTGGTGGTCACGAACGAGGTTGGCCTCGGCATCGTGCCAGACAACGAAATGGCCCGGAGCTACCGCGACCTTCACGGTCAGGTCAACCAACAGTTCGTCGCCAGCGCAGATCGATCTCTGTACCTGGTCGCGGGACGAGCCACCCCGCTCGTCGATCCCTGGACGCTCCTCGACGGACTGGCGTGAGTATGGAACCTTCCGTTGCCGACCACCTCTTGAAAAGACTCTCATCATGACGCTGCTCCACGACTGCCTCGTCGACCTGCCCAGCTGCGATGCCGATGCGCGCGCTGCGGTCACGGCCCGCGCTGCGGAGATCCTTCGTCCGAGTGGAGCACTTGCCTGGCTCGACGAAACAGCAGCGTGGATTGGTGGGTGGCACGGGACCGATCGGCCGGTGATCGAGCGGCCGGCCGGCGTGATCTTCGCTGCTGATCACGGCGTGGCACAGGCCGATGTGAGCGCCTACCCATCTGACGTCACCGCCTCGATGCTGCAGGCGTACAGCAAGGGCCAGGCAACGATCAACGCCTTTGCCCGAGCCGCCGGGGCGGACCTGGTGGCGGTCGACGTCGGCGTTGGCCACCCCACGGGCGACATCCGCACGGAGTCGGCGATGTCACCGGAGCGATTCGACAGCGTGGTCCAAATCGCCATCGACACCATCGACGCCCTCGACTGCGACCTCCTCGTCCTCGGCGAGATGGGCATCGGCAACACGACGGTTGCTGCGGCAATTGCCGCGTCACTCGCAGGTGGTGAGACCGCATCGTGGGTTGGGCGAGGAACAGGTGTGGACGACGCCGGTCTGGCTCGAAAACGCGAGGCCGTCCAGCAGGCACAACGCCGCATTGTCGGCATCACGGATCCAATTGAAATCCTCCGCGAAGTCGGAGGTGCCGAACTCGCCGCACTTGCCGCAGCAACCGTGGCGGCTCGCCATCGTTCGATTCCGGTCGTGCTCGACGGATACATCACAGCGGCCTCAGTCCTTCCGCTGGTGATGGTCGAGCCATCTGCGATCGACCATTGCATCGTCGGGCATTGCTCGGCGGAACCCGGACACCGCAAACTGCTCGAACGCCTCGGCAAGCGTCCCCTCCTCGACCTCGACATGCGACTTGGCGAAGGCTCGGGAGCCATGGCTGCCGTCCCACTGATTCGCATGGCGTGCGCCGGCATTACCGAAGTGCCGACCTTCGGTGAATTCTTCGCGTGAACTGGATATGAAC
Source organism: uncultured Ilumatobacter sp. (assembly GCF_963980585.1). Lineage (NCBI taxonomy): Bacteria > Bacillati > Actinomycetota > Acidimicrobiia > Acidimicrobiales > Ilumatobacteraceae > Ilumatobacter > uncultured Ilumatobacter sp. The sequence continues at coordinate 27,821 of NZ_CAXCAM010000028.1, read as the reverse complement.
GCACCGCGACCACCGGCTCCGGCGTCAGGGTTACCGGCGTGGGGCCTGCTCGGAGCGATCCAGTTTTTGACCCGGATACCACTTCGATTGCGGTCGGCTCCCGATCTCGCTGGCGCCGTGCCCTGGTTTCCCGTGGTGGGCGCGATGGTCGGCGCTGCCGTCGGTGGCGTTGCCGTGGCGATGATGGAGCTCGTGCCGCCACTCGTCGCCGCCGCCGTTGCGGTGCTGTTTGGTGTCGCTGTGACCGGCGCTTTTCACGAAGACGGCCTTGCCGACACTGCAGACGCGATGGGCGGATGGTCACCGGAGCAGAGGCGGGAGATTCTCAAGGACTCGCGCCACGGCAGCTACGGCGTGGCTGCGATGTGCGGCAGCATCGTCGTGCGGGTGGCCTGCGTCGCCGCGCTCGGACCAGCAGTCGCGTTCGCCTCGCTGGTCGCGGCGCACACCCTCGGCCGCGGCGCGGCGGTTGCGGTCATGGGGGTCGCCCCGCCGGTTCCCACAGAAGGACTCGGCGCTGACTCTTCCCGGGCGCTGTCACCACGGCGCGCAGCGGTGGGTGTCACGGCGGCAATGGTGATCGCTGCACTCAGTGTTGGCTGGTGGATGGTGCCCTTCATGGCTGCTGCAGCGTGCGGATCCGTTGTCGTCGCGATCATGGCGCGGCGGGCGTTCGGTGGGGTCAGCGGCGACATCCTGGGTGCGGTTGAGCAGGTCGGCGAATGCCTGGTGCTCATCGTCGCAACCGGGCTGACCCTGCGTCACCCACTCTGGTGGGCGTAACTGGTGGCCGACTGTCGTTGAGCAGCATCGCTAGCCTCTCGGCGTGAACATTCCAGCTCCCGTCGCACAAGTCGTTCGCGGTTTCGCCATGGGCGCGGCCGACATCGTGCCCGGCGTTTCTGGTGGCACCGTTGCGCTCGTTCTCGGCATTTACGACCGGTTGATCAACAACGTTCGACTCGGCGCCCGCGGACTCAAGCAGCTCCTCACCGGCGACATCGCCTCGTTCAAAGAGACGCTGGTTCGCATCGAGTGGGTCTGGCTCATTTCCCTGCTGGGTGGAATCCTCGTCGCTGTCGCTGCGCTCTCATCGGTGTTGGAACAGCTGCTCGACGATGAGCCGGTCAAGATGTCAGCGTTGTTCATCGGCCTCGTCGTGGGAACGATCTACGTCGCGATCCGAATGCTCGACCGCATCGATGCGACCACCGTCGCCATCATGCTCGGTGTTGGTGTTGCCCTGTTCCTGCTCCTCGGATTGAAGTCGGACACCGTTGTCGCCGACGACGCTGCGGAGGTGGTGACCCGCTCGCCGCTGATCTTCTTCCTCGTTGGGGCCATCGCGATCTGCGCGATGATCCTCCCGGGGATTTCCGGGTCGTTCCTGCTCGTGATGATGGGTATGTACACCGAGGTTCTCGGAGCGGTCAACGATCGCGACGTCGTCTCACTCGGCGCATTCGCGGTCGGTGCCGTGCTCGGTCTTGCACTGTTCTCGACGCTGCTTCACTGGCTGCTCGACAATTATCACAACTGGGTGATCGCCGCGATGGTCGGCCTGATGCTCGGCTCGACACGCGTCCTGTGGCCCTGGCCCAACGGCACAAATACCACCACGTTGTCCGCCCCGGCAGACGACGTGGCATTTCCGTTGCTGCTTGCAGCCATCGGCGTCGTCGTGGTCATCGCCGTCGAAATGTTGAGCACAAAGCTCAGCGCGGCCGACGAAAGCGCCTGATCAGCCGACGAGATCGGCGATGCGCTGGATTCCTTCGACCAAGTCGTCGTCGCCGAGCGCAAAGCTGAATCTGCCATAGCCGGGCAGTCCGAACGCCTCACCGGGAACGAACGCGACCTTGGCATCTTCCAAGATGATGTCGGCCAGTTCGATGGTCGTCGTCGCGGTTTTGACCGTCCCATCGGAAGATCGGATGTCGCGGCCGAGCAGACCGGTCATGTCGGGGTAGCAGTAGAAGGCGCCCTGCGGCTCGGGGCAGGTGACGCCGTCGATGGCATTGAGCATCTCGTGCATCATTGCCGCACGACGAGCGAACGCTTCGCGCATCATCACCACATCGTCCAGCGGTCCCGACACCGCTGCGATCGTGGCGCGCTGCGCAACGTTGCAGACGTTCGAGGTCGCATGGCTTTGAAAGTTGGTCGACGCCTTGATGACGTCGGCCGGGCCAATCATCCAACCGACACGCCACCCTGTCATTGCATAGGTCTTCGCCACGCCGTTGACGATGATGCACTGTTCGGCAAGTTCGGGCACCAACACCGGCATCGATGAGAACTCATGGCTGCCGTAGGTCAGATGTTCGTAGATCTCGTCGGTGATCACCCACACACCGTTGGCCACGGCCCATTCGCCAATCGCCTTGACCGACTCGGGCGGGTAGACCGCACCGGACGGGTTGTCCGGGCTGACAAACAGCAACACCTTGGTCTTGTCGGTCTTGGCGGCATCGAGCTGCTCCACGGTGACTTGAAAGCCCGACTCGGCGTCGGTGTCGATCACCACGGGTACACCGCCGGCAAGCGTGATCGCCTCTGGGTAGGTGGTCCAGTACGGCGCCGGGCAGATGACTTCGTCACCGGGGTCACACAGCGCTGCAAAGGCGGTGTAGACCGCATGCTTCCCACCATTGGTGACCAACACGTTGGCCGGCGCACACGAAAAGCCTGAGTCGCGCATGGTCTTGTCGCAGATTGCCTGCTTCAGGTCGGGCAGGCCGCCGGCCGGGCTGTACTTGTGATTCTTCGGGTCGGCACACGCGGCGGCTGCGGCGTCGACGATGTGCTGCGGAGTCGGAAAGTCGGGCTCCCCGGCACCGAAGCCAATGACGTTCTCACCGGCGGCCTTCATGGCTTTGGCCTTGGAGTCAACGGCGAGCGTGGCCGAAGGAGCAATGGCGGCAAGACGAGCGGATGTCCGAGACATGGAGTTCACGGTCCCTCATCCTACGACCTCGACCCATCCCCGGCCCCCATCGTTTGCGTACCCGGGACACGTCGGCGGCGACATCTGCCGGGTACGCAAACGCAGGGTGGCGACGCTTGTGCCCGCAAACGCTACGGTCCGGTCCATGTCAGCAGACGCAACTATTCGATCGAACGTGACGGGAATACCCGGCCCTGACCTCACTCCCACCGCCACGGTGCTCGACAAGCCGTTAAGTGAGTGCAAGGTCGCGATCTGCACCACCGCCGGTCTCCGCCTCGCCGGCGACGTCAAGCTCTGGCTGGACGCCTCTTTCACGGTGCTGCCTGCCGCTGCTCGCGACGTGCAGCTCAGCCACTTCTCCCCCAACTTTGATCGCTCCGGCCTCACCGCCGACATCAACACGGCGTATCCCGCCGACCGGCTCTCAGAGCTTGCCGAGGCCGGCGTCATCGGGTCCGTCGCCACCAACAACCTGTCGTTCATGGGCGCACAGCTGGACGCGACGTTCTCGTCGATCATCAACGACTCCGGGCCCGCTGCGGCACAGGTCCTCCTCGATGACGGCGTCGACGTCGTCATCTTCACCCCGGTTTGACCGCTTTGCACGCGCACCGTGAGTGTGCTCTCCCACGTGTTCGAAAAGGCAGGACTCGCCACCGTTGGCATCTCACTCGTTCGGGGCCAGGCGGAAACCGTCAAGCCACCGCGGATCCTGAACGTGAACTTCCCACTCGGCCGACCGCTCGGCAAGCCTGACGATGCTGAATTCCAGACGAGCGTGCTGATGGCAATGTTCGACCTGCTGCCCCGTACCGACGTACCGGTGCTCGTCGACTTCCCCGAGACGATCGAAGAACAGGGCTCCGAGCCGTCGTCGTGTCCGATGCCGCCGCGCCACAACCCCGACCTCAACGCAGCCGTCGACGAGGCAAACGGCCTGCGCAATGCATACGACCGCAACCTCGAAGCGACCGGCGGGCGCACGCTGCTCGGACGCGTTGCCGATGTCGACGGCGTGGTCGGCCTGATCGAGAAGATCATCGAGATCGAAGGCGGCGCGTCGATTGCCGACGTCGGCTGGGATTCCACGGCGGCCATCGCGGCCAGCCAGGACATCCGGGCGTACTACGAAGAGGCTGGCCTCCAGCTCGCGGACAACACGGGAGCGCGCCAGCTCGAAACCTGGTTCTTCCACCAGACCGAGACCGGGCAGTTGATTCGGCGGGCCCGCGACGGCATGCGCGAGCGCGACGACGACAAGCTCGCAACGACCTATCTTGCTCCGATGACGCAGGGCTGACCCGCACCCTTTCTTTTTGGAAAGCTGCGGTCGGTTCTTCTGACTCGGCGCCATCATGTTGCGGTGACTGAGACCCCCGCGATCACCATTCCTGCTGACCTGTTGCCCGCTGATGGGCGCTTCTGCTGTGGCCCATCCAAAGTCCGCCGCGACCAGATCGATGCCGTCGTTGCCGCTCGCAAGACGCTGCTCGGAACCTCCCATCGCAAGCCGCCGGTCAAGAACCTCGTCGGCGACGTGCGGTCCAAACTGTCCGAGCTGTTCTCGTTGCCCGATGGGTGGGAAATCGTGCTCGGTAACGGAGGCTCCACCATCTTCTGGGACGTCGCCACGTTCGGGCTTGTACGCGATCGCAGCCAACACCTGGTCTTCGGCGAGTTCTCTTCAAAGTTTGCCGACGCCTGCGCGGCCGCCCCGCACCTGGGCCAACCATCGGTGATCAAGGTCGATCCCGGCTCGCATCCCGAGCCAGTCGCCGAGGACGGCATCGACCTGTACGCCCTGACCCACAACGAGACGTCCACGGGTGTGGCCATGCAACTGCAACGCCCAGCAGGCGCCGGTGACGCGCTTGTTGCCGTCGACGCCACCTCTGCCGCTGGCGGCCTGCTGTGGGATCCTGCCCAGGTCGACTGCTACTACTTTGCCCCGCAGAAATGCTTCGCGTCCGACGGTGGCATCTGGTTGGCAGCGTGCTCGCCCGCAGCGATCGAGCGGATCAACGAGATCGGATCGTCTGACCGCTGGCGCCCCGCATCACTCGATCTACAGATCGCACTCGACAACTCGACGAAGAACCAGACCTACAACACGCCCGCCGTGGCCACGCTGGTGATGCTCGACGCTCAGCTCAACTGGATGCTGGCAAATGGCAGCCTTGCGGGCATGGCCGGCCGCAGCGCTGCATCAGCGTCGGTCCTCTACTCGTGGGCCGAGGCGCGTGACTGGGCGACCCCGTTCGTCACCGACCCTGCGCATCGCTCCAATGTTGTCGGCACCATCGACATCGACGATTCGATTGACGCCAACGAGATCTGCGCGGTGCTTCGGGCCAACGGCATCCTCGACACTGATGCCTATCGCAAGCTCGGTCGCAACCAGCTCCGTGTCGGCATGTTCCCGGCCATCGACACCGCCGACGTCGAAGCGCTGACGAAGTCCGTCGATCACGTCGTCGAACAACTGAGCTAAGCCAATAGATTGCCTGGATGCAGGCAATCGATGTGCTGAGTTTCGGGATGGGCGACATCGGCTCGCTCAATCGCCCGGTCATGCTGGTCGGCCTCGAAGGGTGGTTTGATGTCGCCAGTGCGGCGACGCAGGCGGTCAACGCTTTCACCAGCGCTGACCACGCCGTCATCGTGGGAACCATCGACCCTGACCCGTTCTACGACTTCACGCAGCAGCGACCGCACGTCACCATCGATGACGACATCAGAGAAATCGTCTGGCCGACGAATGAGTTCGTCCTCCAACGCAGTGGTCCAGCGCCCGACGGTGGCCCCGGCCAGCGCGACGTGGTCGGCCTGATCGGCGTCGAACCCCACCTCAACTGGCGGACCTACGTCGACGCGATCATCACGGTGGCAGTCGCGATGGGCTGCGAGGCAGTCGTCACCGTTGGCTCCGCAGCCGAGGCGCTCCCCCACACTCGGACTCCTCCGGTCACGGGCAGCACCGCCACTGCGGGCCTGGCATCACGGCTGGGACTATCCCAACCGTCGTATCAGGGGATCACCGGTGTCGCCGGCGTGTTGAATGCCGAACTCGAAGCCCGTGATATTCCGTCGATCTCGCTCCGTGTCGGCATCCCGCACTATCTGATGAATGCCGAGCACCCGATGGCCGTCGCGGCACTCGTTCGCCACCTCGGCCATGTCCTCGACGTCCCGACGAGTGAGTGGATGGGTGGCGATATCAGCAACCAGATCGACAGCTGGCGCGAGGTCCACGACGAGATCACCGCAAACGATGACCAGCTACGGATGTACGTCCGCATGCTCGAAGCCGAGTTCGACCGGCGCGCCGAAGCACAGATTCCGACGGCCGACGATCTCGGCGATCAGTTCGAAGAGTTCCTCAAGGACCAGCGCGACGACTGATCCCGACCCGCCGATCAGACCGCTGCGAAGGCGGTTTCGAGATCGGCGATGATGTCGCTGAGAGTCTCGAGTCCCACGCTCAGACGGATCAGGCCAGGCCCGACGCCGCTCTGCACCTGCTCCTCTGGCGACAACTGGCTATGGGTCGTGCTGGCCGGGTGGATCACCAGGCTGCGCACGTCACCGATGTTGGCGACATGGCTGTGCAACTCGCATCCCTCGACAAACCGCTTGCCAGCGTCGACGCCGCCCTTCACATCGAAGGCCACGATCGAGCCGGCTCCGCGGCCGCCGCCGTACTCCTGGGTGCGCTCGTACCACGGGCTACTCGGCAGACCGGCGAACTGCACGTTCTCGACCTGGTCGTGCGCGTCGAGGAACTCTGCGACGGCCTGGGCGTTGGCGAAGTGGCGCTCCATCCGCAGTGACAGCGTCTCAAGTCCCTGCAAGATTAGAAAGGCGTTGAACGGCGAGATCGCCATGCCGAGGTCACGCAGCATCTGCACTCGCGCTTTGAGCGCAAATGCACCGTGGCCAAGCGCCGGGAAGTAGGCGAGACCGTGATAGCTCGGGTCCGGCTCCGTGAAGTTCGGGAAGCGTCCGGACGCTGCGTAGTCGAAGGTGCCACCGTCGACGATGGCACCGCCGATTGATGTTCCGTGTCCACCACAGAACTTCGTGAGGCTGTGCAGCACGATGTCGGCACCGAGTTCGAGCGGACGTACGAGGTAGGGCGTCGGCACGGTGTTGTCGACCATGAGCGGGATGCCGTTGTCGTGCGCGACTCCGGCAACGCCGGTGATGTCGAACATGTTGTTCCGCGGGTTCGCCAGCACTTCGCCGAAGAATGCCTTGGTGTTGTCTTTGACGTGCGCGGCCCACTGGGCAAGGTCGTCGGGGTCGTCAACGAAGGTGACCTCGATACCGAGCTTCGGCATCGTGTAGTGGAGCAGGTTGTACGTGCCGCCGTAGAGCGAGGGCGAGGCGACGACATGATCGCCCGACTCACACAGCGTGAGCAGCGCCAAAGTCGCTGCGGACTGGCCCGATGCGACGACAAGCGTGCCGGGGATCCCGATGGCCGTCGTGCAGCCACCTTCGAGAGCGTTGATTCGCTCTTCCAACGCAGCTTGCGTCGGGTTCATGATGCGGGTGTAGATGTTCCCGACTTCGGCCAGACCAAACAGGTTGGCGGCGTGCTCGGTGTCGCGGAACTGGTACGACGTCGTCTGGTAGATCGGCACGGCGCGAGCGCCCGTGGTGGGATCGGGCTCACCGCCGACGTGAATCTGCTTGGTCTCGAATCCCCAGTTGCTCTGCTCAGTCATGGAATTTGAAGATAGCCGCCAATTCCCGACTCAACAAGTCGGATTTCGCCACCGGGTGTCAGAACGACCGCTTGCGAGCGCGACGCCGACCGAAAGCGGCGAGCTGGTGATGCCGTAGCGTGTCGACGTGGACGAATCAGGTGCGCCCGCGCATGAGACGCTCAGGGACCCCGTCGATCCGCCTGACCCTCGCCGCACGCTGTACACCCTTGCCTTCGTCGACGAATTCGCGCCGCTCTATGCCGTGTTCACACTGTGGTTCATCGACAATGACGTGTCGACGTCGGAAATCTCGGTCGCCTTCATCGTCTGGGCCGCCCTCGCAGTCGTTCTCGAAGTCCCGTCGGGGGCACTTGCCGACCGACTTGACCGCCGCAAGCTGATCGCCTCGGCATTCGCGCTACGCGCTGCCGGCATCGCTGTCTGGTTGATCTGGCCAACCGTTACGGGACTCCTGATCGGCGCGGTGCTGTGGGCGGTCCATGACGCCGCCGCGAGCGGCGCGTGGGAGGCGATGATCCACGACCAACTCGACGCCGTCGACCGGGCGTCGACCTACGGGGTCGTCATGGCCCGAGTTGGACAGTTCAGCAACCTCGGCCTGGCAGCGGGCACCATCGCAGCGAGTGGGCTCATTCGGCTCGGAGCAGGCATCGACGCGATCGGGTGGATCAACGTTGCCGTACATGGTGCCTCGATCGCCCTCATCCTCACGCTCCCCGACGCCGGCTGGGTGTCCCGGCTCGACGACCACCGACTCGGACCGTCTGGGTCCACCAGGCTCGATGAGCCGACGAGCTACTCCGAGTGGCGACACACCCTCCGCGCCGGGCTGTCGGCAGGCTGCCGTCAGCCCGAGCTCCTCCGCCTCACCGTCGTCGGCGCCCTGATCGCCGGGTTGTTTGTCGTGGACGAATACGTCCCGCTGCTCGCACGTGCACGCGGCGCTTCCGACGAGGTCGTACCGCTGATCGTGCTCACCGTGTGGTTGGGTCTCATTCTCGGCGGCGAGGTCGCTGCCAGATATCCCGACATGCACAGTTCAACGCTCGCCACTGCGCTGCTCGCTGGCACCGCGATTGCAGCGGTGGTCATCGCACTCGACTCGCCGTGGGCGTTGGCCGGAATCGGCGTGGCGTACGGCGCCACCGAGGCGACCTGGGTCATCAGCGACGCCCGATTTCAAGCCGCCGCGCCTCGGGCCACGCGCGCGACGGTCACCAGCGTCCGCGGACTCGGTGCGGGCCTGGTCGCCGGCCTTGCCTTCCTCCTCGTCGCGGTACTGACCACGGACGACGACCCCACACCCGGCCTCCACTGGGTGATCGGTCTCCTCGCCCTCGCCTCCTTCCTCGTCTGGCGCTGGGTCCCCAACCGAAGCGCCTCGCCTCGAAAGGCCGGCTGACCACCGCGAGCCTCCCGCTCACTTCTGACAGCGAGTGAGGGACTCAGCGGAAAACAGCGGAGGGCCGGTCTCGATTGAGACCGGCCCTCCGCGTGTTCGATTGTGCTGACCGGGTCAGCTGTCGCCGCCTGAAGCTTCGGCGACCTTCTGCTTTCCGGCGTTGATGAACGGCATCATTGCGCGGAGCTCGGCGCCGACCTCTTCGATCGGATGCTGCTTGCCCTCTTCCTGCATGCGGTGGTAGTTCGCGCGACCGGATTCAGACTCGGCAATCCACTCCTCGGCGAATTGGCCGGTCTGGATCTCGGTGAGGATCTTCTTCATCTCGGCCTTGGTTGCCTCGGTGACAACACGCGGACCACGAGTGAGGTCGCCGTACTCGGCGGTGTCGGAAATGCTGTAGCGCATGCCGGCAATGCCCTCTTCGTACATGAGGTCAACGATCAGCTTCACCTCGTGGAGGCATTCGAAGTAGGCCATTTCGGGGGCGTAACCCGCCTCGGTGAGCGTTTCGAACCCGGCGCGGACGAGCTGGGTGACGCCACCGCAAAGCACGGCCTGCTCACCGAACAGGTCGGTCTCGGTCTCTTCGGTGAACGTGGTCTCGATGACGCCCGCACGCGTGCCACCGACTGCATCGGCGTACGACATGGCGACGGCGCGGGCGTTGCCCGTGGCATCTTGCTCGACGGCGATGAGGGCTGGCACGCCACCACCTTCGGTGAAGGTACGACGCACGAGATGGCCGGGGCCCTTCGGCGCAATCATGATCACGTCGACGCCTTCAGGTGCAGCGATCCGACCGAAGCGGATGTTGAAACCGTGAGCGAATGCCAGCGCGTTTCCAGCTTCGAGGTTCGGCGCAATGTCGGCGTCGTAGATCGCCTTCTGTTCCGTATCGGGGGCGAGCAGCATGATGACGTCGGCTGCCTTGGTCGCGTCGGCGACGTTCATCACGGTGAGGCCAGCGGCCTCGGCCTTGGCCCTCGACGAGGAGCCCTCACGCAGCCCGACGATCACATCGACGCCTGACTCCTTCATGTTCAAAGCATGGGCGTGGCCCTGCGAGCCGTAGCCGATGACCGCAACCTTCTTGGAGCGAATGATCGAAGAATCTGCGTCGGTTTCGTAATAGACGGTGACAGCCATGCTGTGAATTACCTTTCAGGAACCCGGGACACGAGTCGATCCGGAACCGGGTGTTCGGTGTTGATGTGTGGTTGGGAGACGGTTGGGAGACGGTTGAGAGACGGGTGGGAGATCAGGTTCAGTTCACGGCGCGCAGACGCGAGCCACGGTCAAGTTTCGGAAGCGCCACGCGCCCAGTCCGTTGCAGCTCAACGATGCCATATCCGCCAAGCAAATCCTCAAAATCATCGAGCTTGTTCGGATGCCCTTCAAGGCTGACCGTGATCACCGCCTCAGAGACAGCGATGATCTTGCCCTCGAAGATGTCGACCAGGCTCGCCACTTCGCTGCGCTGCGTCGCCTCGGCCTTGATCGTGGCGATCAACAGCTCGCGCTCGACGCTGAGCTCCGGGTCGAGCTCGGAGATTTTGATGACGTCGATGAGCTTGAACAGCTGCTTCGTGATCTGTTCGAGGGGTGCCGAATCGAGGTCGACCACGATCGTGATCCGGCTGCGTCCCTCGACCTCGGCCGGCGCGACGGCGAGGCTGAAGATGTTGTAGCCGCGCCGGGCAAACAGACCGGCGACGCGGGCGAGCACGCCCGGGCGGTTCTGGACGAGCACCGAAAGGATGTGGTGGTTCATCCCTTCGGCGTAGGTGTTGGCGCTTCGTGCGCCCGGGTAGTCACGTGTGCGAGGCATGTCAGTGACCGTCCTTCAACTTGGTGTCGACCGGCTTGGGTGCGGGTTTGAGCACCTCGGCCCGGTCTTGCTGGGTGGGGTGCAGGATCAGGTCGGAGTTGCTCGCACCCGCCGGCACCATTGGGAACACACCCTCGGCGGCGTCGGTGCGGAACTCGATCACGACCGTACGGTCGTTGATCGAGTTGGCCTTCTCGATTGCCGGGCCGACTTCTTCGGGTGACTCGACGAGGATGCCGACGCAGCCCATCGACTCCGCCATCATCACGAAGTTCGGCACGTTCGAGCTGTCGAGGAACACCTCGGAGTAGCGCTCGTCGTAGAACATTTCTTGCCACTGCCGAACCATGCCGAGGAAGTTGTTGTTCAGCAACGCCACCTTGATCGGGAGCTTCTCGAGTGTCGCCGTGACCAACTCGGTAGCAGTCATCTGGAAGCAACCGTCGCCGTCGATGGCCCAGACGGTCCGGTCAGGCATTGCGGCCTTGGCCCCGATTGCCGCGGGCAGCGAGAAGCCCATGGTTCCGAGACCGCCGGAGTTGACCCACGTGTAGGGCTCGTTGAACTTCCAGTACTGCGACGTGTACATCTGGTGCTGGCCCACGCCGGAGGTGACGATCGTGCCCTCGGGAGCGCGCTCGTTGAGCTGCTCGATACAGAACTGTGGCTTGAGCAGAGCCCCCGGTTCAGATGGCTCGTAGGTCATCGGGAACTGTTCTTGCCAGCCCGACACTTGGCTCTTCCATGCCGAGATGTCGGCCTGTCGCGCACCGCCCTGCAGCATTTCCTTGATCTCACGGATGATCTTGGTGATGACGTAGTTGGCATCGCCGACGATCGGGACGTCGGGTCGCCGCACCTTGCCCTGCTCGGCTGGGTCAATGTCGACGTGGATGATCTTCGCGTCAGGAGCGAACGCGTCAACCTTGCCGGTGATGCGGTCGTCGAAACGCGCACCGAGCGTGATGAGGAGGTCGCTCTGCTGCATCGCGGTGACAGCGGTGGCGTTGCCGTGCATGCCCGGCATACCCAGACAGTTCGGGTGATCGTCGGGGAAGGCGCCGCGGGCCATCAGCGTGGTCACGACGTGTCCATCGATCAGTTCGACGAGCTCGCGCAGTGCTTCTGCGGCGCGGGCCTTGAGGATGCCGCCGCCGGCGTAGACGATTGGCCGCTCCGAAGCGAGGATCAGCCTGGCAGCTTCCTTGATCATGCGCGGGTGGCCCTTGGTATTCGGCCGGTACCCAGGCAGCGAATCCAAGACCTCTTCGTCGGTGGGCCACTGCCACGTCATCTCGTTGGTGAGCGCGTCCTTCGGAATGTCCACCAGGGTGGGGCCGGGGCGACCCGTCGTTGCGATGTGGAACGCCTGGCGAATGGCCATCGGAATCTCGTCGGCGGACATGACCAGCTCGTTGTGCTTGGTGCACGACCGGGTGATACCGACCGTGTCGCACTCCTGGAACGCATCGCTGCCGATCGCTGCCGTCGGCACCTGACCGGTGATCGCGACCATCGGGATCGAATCCATGTACGCGTCCATCAGGGGCGTGACGAGGTTGGTGGCTGCGGGGCCGGAGGTGACCATGGCGACGCCTGGCTTGCCCGACACATGGGCATAACCCTCGGCGGCGTGGCCCGCACCCTGTTCGTGACGCACGAGCACGTGCCGAATCGGGCTGTCCATCAGCGGGTCGTAGGCGGGCAGGATGCACCCGCCGGGGTAACCGAACATCACATCGACGTTCTCGTACTCAAGTGCGCGGATCAGAGCTTGTGCCCCGGTGATGCGTTCTGGTGCTGCTGGTTCAGTCATGTGACTGGGTCTTTCTTCTGGTGTTGTCTGGTGGCAGAGCGGGTGGATTTCGGGAACCGAGGGCGAAAAAGCAAACGACCTCCCGAGTGGGAGGTCGAGGAACGCACGCAGCAGGAGCTGGGTGCGTTACCGAATAAGTACGACGAGCACGAAGGTGGTTGCGCTCATGCAATTCATAATCGTGTCATTGTAGCGTCGAAATCACACCTTGAACACATCGTCCCACCGAGTGAGGCGGTGTTGTCAGGCGGGGAACGCTGACTGCAACCGTGCTGCGCTCAGCGTGTTTTCCATCAGACAGGCGATCGTCATCGGTCCGGTGCCGCCAGGCATGGGGGTCAGCCACCCGGCAACCGGCTCGACCGACAATCGGTCGACGTCACCGACGATGCCTGCCTCAGTGCGCGAGACGCCGACATCGATCACGGCCGCGCCGGGCTTGATCATGTCGCCAGTAATCATTCCTGCCTGACCTGCTGCACCGATGACGATGTCTGCCTCTCGGACAACAGCGGACATGTCGGCCGTGCGCGAATGCGCCATCGTGACCGTGGCGTCAGCACCTTTGCGGTTGAGCAGCAGCGACAGCGGCAGGCCGACGAGTGTCGAGCGTCCGATGACGACGGCGCGAGCACCCGAGGTGGGCACTTCATATTTCTCGAGCAGCCGCATCACGCCAAGCGGCGTGCAGCCGACCAGACCGGGACGATTGCGCACGAGTCGGCCCATCGAGCGTTCGGTGAGGCCGTCGACATCCTTCTCCGGCGGGATGAGGTCGAGCACGGGCTCCGGGTCGAGGCCGTCAGGCAGCGGGAGCTGGACCAGCACGCCGTGGACTGATGCGTCCTCGGTCAGCTCGCGGACCGCCGCTTCGACCTCACCCTGAGTTGCGGTCTCAGGCAGGTCGACATGACGCGCGACGAGGCCGGCCTCGACCGCCTTCTTGTGCTTGCTTGCGACATAACGCTGCGATGGTCCGTCATTGCCCACGAGCACCGTCGCCAGGCAGACCGGAGGCGATCCAGCTGCCTCGACCGTCACCCGTAGTCCAGCGATGATCTCATCGCGCAGCGCATTTCCGTCCATCAAGATCGCAGCCATGCCGTGAAGCTACTCCCCTCGAAATCGGCCCAGAGCGACCATCAATCAGCTGAGCTGATCCGGCATCGGGCGAACCGGATCGAATCAACCCGCCTCTGAATGGGTGACGGGTTGCTCGCCCATCCATTCGCGGAGGGTGTTCTTGAGCTTGGTCTGCTGAATGAAGAGGTCGGCCTCGGCCGGCGCATCTCCGGCGGCCTGCGGCGCCTTCAGATAGAAGCTGAGCCACTCCTGCACTCCGCTTTCGCCCGCACGGTGGGCGAGGTCCATGAAGAGTGCGAGGTCGAGCACGATCGGTGCGGCAAGGATCGAGTCGCGGCAAAGGAAATCGACCTTGATCTGCATCGGGTAACCGAGCCACCCGAAGATGTCGATGTTGTCCCACCCCTCTTTGTTGTCGCCACGGGGCGGGTAGTAGTTGATCCGCACGACGTGGTCGATGTTGCCATACAGGTCGGGGTACACCTCTGGTTGCAGGATGCCGTCGAGCACGCCGAGCTTCGAGACTTCCTTCGACTTGAAGTTCTCCGGGTCGTCCAGCACTTCGCCATCGCGGTTGCCGAGGATGTTGGTCGAGAACCACCCACGGACACCGAGCATGCGAGCCTTGAAACCCGGCGCCAGCATGGTCTTCATCAGCGTCTGACCAGTCTTGAAGTCCTTGCCGGCGATCGGCACGCCGTTGGTCTTGGACAGTTCGACAATGCAGTCGAGGTCGGTCGTGAGGTTCGGCGCACCGTTGGCGTACGGCACGTCGCTTTGCAGCGCGGCGTAGCAGTAGATCTGCGACGGCGAGATGTTGTCGTCGTTGTCCCGCAGCCCTTGCTCGAACGAAGCGACCGAAGCGTGCACTGCGGACGGCTCCTGGTATGCCTCGGTCGAGCCGCACCACACCATGACCAGCCGATCACAGCCGTTCGCTTCCTTGAATCGAGCAATGTCAGCGATGAGTGCTTCGGCCTGGTCCCACTTACTTGCGATGTCCTTCACACGGACGCCGTCGAGCCGGCTGACCCAGCGCTGATCGAACACGGCTTCCATTGGCACGATGCCTTCCATCTCTGCAGAGATGGCATCGAGGTCGTTGCCTTGCAACACACCGGCGGTCTTGGCGGCTTCCATCGCGTTCGGCGAGATCGGATCCCAACCGCCGAAGACGATGTCGTCAAGCTCGGCGAGTGGCACGAACTCCTTGATCAGCGGGTTGCGGTTTTCCTCTTTGGTGCCGAGGCGAATGTGAGCCATCTGCGCGATCGATCCGATCGGCGGGGAGATGCCTTGCCGAGCAGCGATGACGCCGGCGATGAATGTGGTTGCCACGGCGCCCATGCCGGGCGTGAGAACGCCGAGCTTGCCGGTGGCGGGAGTGATCTGTCGAGCATGCGAAGTCATGGGTCGATGATAAGCAGACCTGATTGAATATATTTGAGTGTGAAGTAAGTCTGAACTATGCTGCGCAGGGTGCCACGACGTTCGCTCCCCGACATTTCCATTCGGCAGCTCGAGTACCTCGTTGCGGTCGCCGACGCTCCATCGTGGGCAGCGGCCGCCGGTGAGATCGGCGTCTCTCCGTCGGCGCTGTCACAGGGACTCGCTGAACTCGAGCGCCGCGTCGGCATCCAGCTCTTCGAGTCCGTGGGCCGGCGGCGCAAATTGCGCGCAACCGTGACCCCGGTCTTGGATCACGCGCGTCACGTCGTGGCACTCACTCGCGACGTGGTGTCATGGGCCGATCGGCTCCGACTGGCCGACACAGGACGCGTCAGCCTGGGAATGATCGACGTTGCCGCCGTCGTTCACTTCCCCGACGTCCTCCGCGGATTTCGCTCCGAACACAGCGACGTCGACCTCCGCCTCACCGTGGCGCCTTCGCGATCGCTCCTCGACGACCTCCAGCGCGGCACTCTGGACCTCGTCGTGTGCGTCGAACCGCCCCAGCCAATGACCGGCATCGAGTTCGTTCCGTTGCTCATCGAGCCGATGATCGTCTACGGGCCACCTGGCGTCCCGATCGACGGTCCAGCGAGTTGGGGACCTTGGGTGTTGTTTCCAGAAGCCTCACACAGCCGCAGACTCGTGATCGACCGTCTCCGCGAACTGGGTGCTTCCACCGAGGTTGCTGCCGAGTCGCACCAGCCCGACGTGCTGCGCGAGATGGTGCTGCTCGGCCTGGGCTGGACGGTACTGCCACGCAGCCAGGGCGAATCAGAGCGCGGCGAGCTGGCCGTCGGCGAGCAGATCCTGGAACGTCAGCTGGTTGTGGCACGACGCGCGGGCGCGGTCACCGACCCGGCAGTCGACGAACTCGCGCGACGACTCACTCGATAACCAGCGACCGGTAACGAGTGACAGACATGCGCCGAGATGGCTACACCGGAATCGGCAGTGCCGTGGTGCGCTTCATCTCCTCCATCACGAAAATCGTCCGGACGTCATACAAATCGACCGCAGCGATCAGCCGTTTGTAGAAGGCGTCGTAGGCGTCAATGCTTGCGACCATCACCTTCAACGTGTAATCGATGTCGCCGCTGGTGCGATAGCCCTCGACGATTTCAGGGAACGCATCGAGCGCAGCCTGGAATCGATCGATCCAGTCCGGGCCGTGATCATTGGTGCGAATGTTGACCAGTGCGGTGACGCCGAGATCGACCGCCGCAGGATCAATCAACGCGACGCGACGCATGATCACGCCGGCCTCTTCAAGCGCACGAACCCGGCGCCAACATGGCGTCGCAGTCAAGCCCACGGCATCACCAAGCTCGCGGGCACTGAGGCTCCCGTCGTCCTGCAGTAAACGCACAATTTCCCGATCAAGTTCATCCACAATCGATGATTCTTGCACGTTCTGAAGATTAAACAAAATATTCTTGCACCATTACTGACTTCGTGCGCGAGAAACGCAATGCATCGACTTGGCGACTTCTCTACCGTGGTGCCATGACCTTGAAGCAGCACTTCACCGAACACCCGGCGTCGGTCGACGAGACCTACTTCGAGCACTTCAAGGTCGCTGCTCGGTTCGCGCGCTGTCTCACGATTGCTGCCGGTGCCGCTGCAGTGCATGCCGTGATTCCGTCGATGTGCACGAAAACAGCCAGCGAACGGATCTGTGAGCTCCACAGCGAGATGACCGCAGGCAAGCGCGGTGCCGCCCGCTCACTCGAATCTGCTGCCTGACAACCGGCCTCAGTCGGTGACGACGGCATCGAGCACAACGTCGTGCTTGTCCGTCGGGAGATGGTCAACGAGTTGAGGAGCGAAGCAGACGCCGATCGTCGTGCAGTCAGCTCTGCGCCCCGGAAGAAAACGGTCGTACCACCCACCGCCCTGCCCCAGTCGGCGGCCGTCGACGGTGAATGCGAGGCCGGGCACAACGATCATGTCGGGCCATGCCGGGTCGAGATCGGCGTCCTCGGGCAATGCTGTCGACTTGCCGGCTGTGTGGAGCAGGTCGATCAGCGACGCCGTTTCCGGCTCGCCAGGAATCGAGGCAAACACCATGACTCGCCGTGCGGCGCGCACATCATCACGATCGAGGAGCGCCGACCACATCGCCGCCGACCGTTCGGGCCGGTCAGTGAGTCCGTTGCGAAGTTGTCGCATCTCGCGTCGCAGTGCCTGTTTGGTCGCGTCGACATCAGGCGCGGGGTTGGCCGGGACATCAGTATCCGAGACGTCGGCCATGAGCGCGGATCGTACAACTGGCGGCACCTACAATCGGCGACGATGAGCGACACAACTGACTCAACTGCATTCGATTCGGGACACTTCCGCACGATCATGGGGCACTTCCCCACCGGCGTCACGGTCGTCACCGCCATGTCACCCGACGTCGACGGCACCGGGCCCCAGCCAGTCGGGTTCACGATGGGCTCATTCACCTCCGTCTCGCTCGATCCACCACTGGTCGGGTTCCTTCCCCAACTCGGCTCATCCACCATGGATGGAATCGAGGCATCCAGCAGCTTCTGTGTCAATGTGCTGAGCGATCAACAGAGTGATCTCTGCTGGAAGTTCGCGAAGAGCGGTACCGACGACACACGCTTCAGCGGCGTCGACTGGCATGCGGCTCCGTCCGGCTCACCGATTCTCGATCGTGCCGTTGCCTGGATCGACTGCTCAGTCGAACAGATCCACACGATGGGCGATCACCTCTTCGTCCTCGGACGCGTCGGGGCGCTCGACGCGGACGCCGACCACGATGGCGAGCCGCCCGTCCCACTGCTGTTCTTCAAAGGCAGCCTCGGCGGTTTCGAAGCCGCCGGCTGACGCACAGCACGGTCGTTTGTGTGGCGATTTCTGCGGACCGGTCCGCAGAAATCCGGACACAAACGGACTGGGCTGCCGGATCGGCGACAGACTGGCCAGATGCATCCGCGCACTCCGCTTGCAGCCGCCCTCGACACCGCCGTTGTGGTGTCATTCATCGCAATCGGGCGCCGCAATCATGACGAAGACGAAGCGATCTCGGGCCTCGTTGAGACGGCCGCTCCGTTCCTGATTGCACTCGCCGTCGCCTGGGTGATCTGGCGCGTCTGGCTGCAGCCCGACGCGGTGATGACCGGAGTGCGCGTGTGGTTGACGACGTTGGGTCTCGGCATGCTGCTCCGCAATCTGGTGTTCGACGACGGCACCGCTGCATCGTTCGTCATCGTTGCGTCCGTCTTCCTCGGCACCTTTCTCGTCGGCTGGCGCGCCATCGCCGGCGCTCTCGCAAGTCGATCCACCAACCGCCTTCGCTGAGGACTCTTGCGTACTCCCCTGCGATCATCACGCGATGGCAGTTACAGGAACCGCACAAACGATCACCCCCGCCGACGCAGGCTTCGACGCCGGACGCCTCACCCGAATCGATGACCACTTCAAGCAGTACGTCGACGACGGTCGACTCCCCGGGTGGCAAATCGTCGTCAGCCGAGCCGGAGAAGTCGCCTACAGCTCGACCTACGGCAAGCGGAATATCGAGCAGAACCTGCCGTGGGAGTCCGACACCATCTGTCGAATGTTCTCGATGAGCAAGCCAATCACGTCGGTCGCCGCGATGATTCTCTACGAAGAAGGCAAGCTGCAGCTCAAGGACCCAGTGGCGAAGTACATCCCGTCGTTCGGGGAGTCCGAGGTCTATCGCAACGGTTCGTTCGTCTCTCCGGTGACCGAAGGGCTGACCGAACCAATGCGGATCTGGCACCTGCTGACGCACACATCAGGTCTGACCTACGGCTTTCACAACAACCACGTCACCGACGCACTGCACCGCAAGGCCGGCTTTGAATGGGGCATTCCAAAAGGGATGGACCTCGCCGCCTGCTGCGACGCGTGGGCCAAACTCCCGCTCGCCTTCCAGCCGGGGACCGAGTGGCTGTACGGCGTATCAACCGACGTGCTGGGCCGCGTCGTCGAAGTGGTGTCGGGCCAGTCGCTCGACGAGTTCTTTCGCGAGCGGATCCTCGACCCGCTCGGTATGACCGACACCGAATTCTGGGTGGAAGGCGACAAGCGAGACCGCTTCGCCGAGCTGTACTTCCCCAAGCCGACCGGCAATGCCCGCGGCGAGGGCCCATCTGCCAATGCCTCGGTGATGCCCGCCGCTCCCCTCGACCGCAAACCGACCATGCTCGGCGGCGGTGGCGGTCTCTGCGGCACGGCAGCCGACTATCTCCGATTTGCCCACATGTTGCTCAATCGCGGCGAACTCGATGGCGCCCGCATCCTGGGGAGCCGCACCGTCGACTACATGACGCGCAATCACCTGCCGGGTGGCGCCGAACTCGAAACGTTCGGTCGTCCGTTGTTTGCCGAAACCGAGTTCGCCGGCATGGGCTTCGGCCTCGGATTCTCGATCGAGCTCGACAGCGCCGAGCACAAGGTGATCGGATCCGCCGGATCGTATGCGTGGGGCGGAGCGGCAAGCACTGCGTTCTGGGTCGACCCGGCCGAGGAGATCGTCGTGTTGTTCCTCACCCAACTCCTCCCATCAAGCACCTACCCGATCCGTTCGATCCTGCAGCAACTCGTCTATCAAGCACTCGTCGACTGACGCCTGTCCGACTTCAACCTGACGCCGAATGGACCGTGGGCACCGATTGAGCATGAGGTTCGCCTGCATCGAGCCACGTGCGTGTGGTCTCGGCAGCGCGCTCGATTAACTCAGCGGACTGCGTAAAGTCGATGGGCGACACCAGGACCGGGCACGGTGGTGGGATCAGGTGGATCGGTACGTCGTACGTGTTGGCAGCCATCTCGAGCGCGAACCGGCGCTGCACCATCAAGCTCACCGCGTGCAGTGCTGCTGCCAGTGCGGTGTCGGGCGGCTCGGTCAGGTCGCATGAATAGCCAGTGGACAACACCCACACATCGGTGGCACCAGCGTCGACCGCGGTGGTAATCGCGATGTTGTTCACAATCGCACCGTCGACGAGGAGCCGTTCGCGACCGCCGACATTCACCCGAGCAGGAGGATAGATCGCAGGCAGCGACGCGCTTGCTGTCACTGCGTCGACAGCGTTGCCAGAAGTGAGCAGCACTTCCTCACCCGAGAGCGCGTCGGCGGCAACGACGATCAGCGGCGTCGACGCGTCTTCGATCATGTCGAACGGCAAATGTCTCGACAGTGTGGAGCGAAGCGCCGCGTCGGGGACGAAGTGGGTCGACCTCCCGGCGAACGCACGCAATCCCAGCAGCGGATGCAGCGGAAACAGATCTGCACGCTCAAGACCGTGCCACAGATCCGCGAGGCCCACTGCCGGGCGGCCACCGGCGAGCCATGCCCCGTTGATCGCCCCAACCGAGGTACCGACGATCAGATCCGGCGTGATGCCGCGCTCCTCCAGTGCGATTGCCATCCCGACTTGGATTGAGCCGTGGCTGGCACCTCCGGAGAGGACATACGCCGTGGTCATGTGAGTGAACCGCGTCAGTCACCGTCTCGGAGACGGAAGTAGACGGTCAACAGCGCGCCGACCACGATCAGAAACAGGACCATCCGGATGATGAACCCGATGGCGCCGAGAATGCTGCCGAAGAACACCCAGACGATGAACGCGACGATCATCCACCCGACGACACTCGCAAGAATCGACCGCCCAGCGGAACTGCTCATTTCCCCAGGCTATGCGCGCCGTTGTCAGCGGCGTGTCGCCACCGGACGATCCACCGTCTGGCACGCAAATCAGAGCGTGTTGGTGATTGCCCCGGTCTCGGCTCCCTGTACGAGGCGGGCGTACTTGCCAAGCACGCCGGTGGTGTAGCGCGGAGCGTTGGGCTGCCAGCCTTCCTTGCGGGCAGCGAGCACGTCGTCAGACACCTGCAGGTCAAGCGTCTTGCTCGGCACGTCGATCAGGATCATGTCGCCCTCTTCGATGAAAGCGATCGGCCCGCCGTCGGCCGCCTCGGGAGCAACATGGCCGATGCAGAAACCCCAGGTACCGCCAGAGAACCGGCCGTCGGTGATCAGCGCAACGTCGCCACCTCGACCAGCACCCTTGAGCGCCCCCGTGATGGCGAGCATCTCGCGCATGCCGGGCCCGCCCTTGGGACCTTCGTAGCGGATGACAATCACATCACCGGCGTTGATCTGGCCCGCGAGGATTGCCTCCATTGCGAACGACTCGTCGTCGTAGACCCGCGCCGGTCCTTCAAAGTGCATCTGCTCAGCGCTGAGGCCGGCGACCTTGACGACAGAACCCTTCGGGGCGAGCGAGCCCGTCAAGATATTGATCCCACCTTCGCTGTGAATTGGCGCGTCGACGGGATGGACGACCACACCGTCGGGCTCGGCAATATCCATCGCTGCGAGATTCTCAGCCATCGTCTTGCCGGTGACCGTCAGGCAATCGCCGTTCAACATTCCGTTGTCGAGCAGATGCTTGAGAACGCCGGGAACGCCGCCAACCTTGTCGAGGTCGCTCATGTGGAACTTGCCGCCAGGCGTCATGTCTGCGATGTGCGGGACCTTGTCCGCAATCCGGTTGAAGTCGTCGAGTTCGAGCGCGACGCTGGCCTCGTTGGCAATGGCCAGCAGGTGCAGCACGGCGTTGGTGGAACCGCCCAGCGCCGACGTGAGGGCGATCGCATTCTCGAACGCTGGCTTCGTCATGATCTGGCGCGACGTGATGCCGAGACGGAGCAGACCGACGACAGCCTCACCAGCGAGGCGGGCGTCGACTTCGCGACGCGAGTCGATCGCCGGCGGCGAAGCCGAACCCGGCAGGCTCATGCCGAGCGCTTCAGCAATCGAGCTCATGGTGTTCGCGGTGAACATGCCGCCGCAGGCACCCTCACCCGGACAGGCCTTGACTTCGATGTCGTGGAGTTCCTGGTCGTCGATCGTCCCTGCGGCGTGCGCGCCGACTGCTTCGAAGACGGAGGTGATGTCCAGTGCCTTGCCGTTGTGCTCACCCGGCATGATCGAGCCGTTGTAGACGAAGACCGATGCAAGGTCGAGTCGAGCCGCTGCCATCAGCATGCCGGGAATCGACTTGTCGCAACCGGCAAGGCCAACGAAGCCGTCGAGCCGTTCAGCGTGCATGACGGTCTCGACCGAGTCGGTGATGACCTCGCGCGACACCAGCGACGCGCGCATGCCTTCATGGCCCATCGAGATGCCGTCGGACACGGTGATCGTGCCGAACTCCATGCCGAAACCACCGGCTGCATTGACGCCGGCCTTGGCATGTTCCGCGAGCTTGCGGAGTGTCATGTTGCAGGGTGTGACCTCGTTCCATGACGACGCGATGGCAACCTGCGGCTTCTCCCAATCGTCGTCGCCCATCCCGATCGCCCGGAGCATTGAACGCGACGGCGCCTTCTGCATACCGTCAGTGACGTCGCGCGAGCGGGGCTTGATGTCCACGGGGGTGTTCTGGTCGTCAGCTGACATGACGTCCAGGATAGTGGGCCGTGTCGACGCCGGTCCTGGTGGTCCGAGCACCGGTGTCTCGGCCCTGCCACCGCTGACTCACGATCTCATCGGGCTCTCGTCGAACGCCCGGGCGTTCGAACCCAGCGACTACATTTGCTGGCAGTGCTGATCTCTCAACGACTTGCTCGTCGAGACAATGACCGTCGCCATCGACCTGGTCGCGGAACCGCAGCGTTCCACCACGGTGTGAGGGACTGATGGTGTTCTTCTTCATGAGCGCGCTGGTGGCGATCGTCGCCGTACCGCTCGCACTGTGGGCTGGGCACCGCAAGAAGGAGCGGATCGCGTTCGCCGAGCGGCTCGCTGCTCAACACGGGTTTTACGTCGACACCTCGACCAAGGGTCCGCCACCACAGCAGTTCGACCTGTTCGGAATGGGGAGCTCTCAGCAGGTCTCATTTCAGTTTTGGCGCCACGGCGAGCAGGACAGCGTCTTTGAGTATCGGTTCACGACCGGTTCAGGGAAGAACAGAACCGTCCACCTTCGCACCGTTGCGCTCGTCGAGCTTCCATTCTTGGCGCCGCACACCAAGATCGGACCGGAAGGATTCTGGTCCGGTGTCGGTCGCATGGTCGGCATGCGCGACATCGAGGTCGAGTCAGTTCAGTTCAACGAGCAGTACCGGGTGACCGGCGATGACGAACGCTTCGCAGTTGCGTTGCTGGACCACCAAATGTTGGCGTGGTTATTGTCCAGTCAAAGCGGACAGGGCTCGATCAAGTTTGAGCTCTGGGGACCGTGGCTGCTGTGTGTGTCAGACCGAATCGACATGAACCGAATGTTCGGTTTCCTCGACTGGGCGCAGAGTGTTCGCGAGCACATGCCCACCGTGCTGAGGAGCCTGTACCCCTCCGGGTCGGCGCAATGACCGCAGCGCTGGTCCTCCTTGCGTTCGCTCTCGGCGCTGGCCTGGTCGGCTACCTGTTTTCGTACAACTCACTCGTTTCGGCGCGCCAGCAAGTCGCCGACGCGTGGGCGGCGATCGATGTCGAACTCGAGCGACGTCATACCCTGATCCCCGGGCTTGTCAGCGCCGTACAAGCAACTGCGACGCACGAACGCGTGCTGCTGGAACGACTGGTCAATACTGATCGTCGAGCGCGGCAAGCAGCCGGCAGTGCGGCAGAACGATCCACCCCAGAGTCAGAGCTTGCCACCGCAGCGCGGGCCGTCGTTGCACTCCGCGAGCGATACCCGGCACTCGACACTCAGCGGAACTTTCTCCAGCTGCAACAGGAGCTCGCCATCACCGAGGACCGCATCGGCGCTGCACGCCGGTTCCACAACATCAAAGTCGCTGAATACAATCGCCGCACGGAAGCCGTGCCTGGCAATCTCGTCGCCCGACGTCATCATTTTGCGCTTGCCGACTACTTCGACCTCGCTGCAGACGACTGAACGGTGGCCGTCGTCAGGGCTTCTTGGTGTTGAGGAGTGCCGTCACGGCTTTGCCATCGGCTTGCCCCTTGCTGGCCTTCATGACGGCGCCGACCAGCGCTCCCATCGCCTTGCCCTCGCCCGCGCAGAACTTCTCCCACGCTTCGGGTTGGGCAGCAATTGCCTGGTCGACCATGGCTTCGAGATCGGAGTTGTCCATCGCCTCGAATCCGAGTTCGGCCGCAATGGCCTCGGGGTCGATGTTGCGTGACTCGATCATGGCCGCGACGATGGTTTTCGCCTGACTGGCGGTGACCGCACCGGACGACTCCATCTTCGAGAGCGTCGCAAGGCTTTCGGCCGGTACGTGCTCGGCAAGCTCGGGCGCTTCCTTCACGTGCTTCAGGGCAACTCCTGCGTCGCCCCCGAGTTTGGCGGCGTCCATGACGTATCCGTCCTGGCCGCGCTCGGCCACGACCATGACCGCTTCGCTGTTTGCGGCTTGGCCCGTGGCATCGGCAAGAATCGCACGCCGCTCGGCCGGTAGCACCGGCAGCGCATCACGCACTCGTTCAATCCACTCGACACCCGGGTCGACGACGACGAGGTCAGGCTCGAGGAAGTACCGGTAGTCATCGGCATCTTCTTTCGACCGCAACGTGTGCGTGCGCCCGTCGTTTTCATCCCAGTGCCGGGTCTGCTGCACAACGGGCTCGTCAGCTTCGTGCAACGCGATTTGACGGGTCGCCTCGTACTCGATCGCACGCCCCAGCGAACGAACTGAATTGACGTTCTTGATCTCGCAGCGCGTGTTGAAGTCCTCACCGGGCTTGCGGACGCTGACGTTTGCATCAACGCGCATCGAGCCTTCCTCCATCTTGGCGTCTGAGGCGCCCACTGCGACGAGGATCCCACGCAATTCGTTGATGTACGCCTTGGCCTGCTCGGGATGGCGGATGTCTGGCCGGCTCACGATCTCGACCAATGGCACACCAGCGCGGTTGAAGTCGATGAGCGAGTAGTCCGAGCCATGGATGCGACCACCGGCGCCACCGACATGCGTGGACTTTCCGGTGTCCTCTTCGAGGTGACCGCGCTCGATACCGACGCGGAATCCGTCCGGCAGGTCGAGCCAACCGTCGATGTTGATCGGCTCGTCGTACTGGCTGATCTGGTACGCCTTCGGCATGTCGGGGTAGAAGTAGTTCTTCCGAGCAAATGTGGACTTTTGCACAGTGCAGTTGAGTGCGAGGCCCAAACGCATTGCGAGTTCCACTGCTTGGCGATTCAGCACCGGGAGCGCACCGGGCAAGCCAAGCGTCACCGGGTCGATGTTCGTGTTGGGCTCATCACCGAAGCGGTTCGGCGACGCGGAAAAGAGCTTCGTCTTTGTGGCAAGTTCGACGTGCACTTCGAGCCCGACGACCATCTCCCAGCCGTCTTTGGTCCACCGTTCGTGGTCCTCGTTGGATGGGTGGTAGGCGTCGTCGTTGACGTAGGTGATGCTCACGATGCGCTCCCTTCGCCGGAGCCGGCAGATCGTGGAGGCGCACTCCGTTCGAGAGCGGCGCCCACCTGGAACATGACGTCGTCTTTGAGCGCCGGCGCCAGAACTTGCACTCCGACGGGCAGGCCGTGGTCGCCTGTCCCGAACGGCACGCTCATGCCGGGGTGTCCCGTGAGGTTCGAAGGGATGGTGTACGTGTCGCAGAGGTACATCGCCAGCGGGTCCGAGGCCTTGTCGCCCATTTCAAATGCGACGGTCGGTGAGGCGGGAGTGAGCAGTACGTCGACTTTCTCGTAGGCCGCTGCAAAGTCGTTGGCGATCAGGCGGCGCACCTTTTGTGCCCGCCCGTAGTACGCGTCGTAGTAGCCAGCCGACAGGGCGTACGTGCCGAGCATGATCCGCCGCTTGACCTCGTCGCCGAATCCTTCGGTCCGCGTCGCCATGTACATCTGGTTGGTGTCGGGCGCAGCAGTGCGCATGCCGAATCGCACACCGTCGAAACGGGCAAGGTTGCTCGACGCCTCGGCAGGTGCGATGAGGTAATAGGCGGTGAGCCCGTAGCTGAACGCCGGCACCTCGACATCGACAATCTCCGCGCCGGCCGCGCGGAGCGCGTCGAACGCCTCTTCGATGCGCTGCTCGACGTCCGGGCTGGCACCGGTGGGCAGATCGGTGATCCGACCGACGCGGAGGCCAGCCACGCCGAGTTCGAGCGTGCGGCTGAGGTCGAGTGGACCCTGCTGAATGCTCGTGGAGTCGCCGGGGTCGTGCCCCGAGATGGTCTCGAGTGCGACGGCGGCGTCGGCAACGGTGTGCGTAAACGGGCCAATCTGGTCGAGGCTCGATCCGAATGCGATGAGTCCGAGTCGGCTCACGGCCCCGTAGGTCGGTTTGACGCCGACGACGCCGCACAGCGCTGCGGGCTGACGAATTGAGCCGCCCGTGTCGGAGCCGAAGCTGATGGGTGCGAAGTCGGCGGCTACCGCCGCGGCTGATCCGCCCGATGAACCACCCGGCACGCGAGTCGTGTCGAGCGGATTCTTTGTCGGGCCGAAGGCGGAGTTTTCCGTGCTCGAGCCCATCGCGAACTCATCGAGATTGGTCTTGCCGACGAAGATCGCGCCGGCATCGCGGAGCCGGGTGACGACGGTGGCGTCGTACGGCGGACGCCAGTCAGCGAGGATCTTCGACGAGCACGTGGTGGGAATCCCCTGCGTACACATGTTGTCCTTGAGCGCAACAGGCACGCCCGCAAGCGGGCCGGGGTCGCGACCTGCTGAGATCATCTCGTCGATCTCGACCGCGCGGGCGCGGGCCTCATCGGCCAGGACCAGGTTGAAGGCGTGAATCTCGCCGTCACGTTCGGCGATCCGGGCGAGGTGTTCTTCGACGACGTCGGCGGCCGTGGTGACGTTGCTGCGAACATTCTGTGCAAGATCGATGGCTGAAATGCGGTCGTTGTTCATGGCGGTACCGGTCACTCTTCGATTCCGACGATTGGCGGCACGCGGAAACGTCCGTCCTCGGCGAGTGGGGCTTGGCCCAGCACCTCGTCGCGATCGAGCGTGACGCCGACGACGTCGTCGCGCATGACGTTGGCAAGCGGCGTTGGTTGCATCATCGGCTCAACGTCGTCGAGATCGAGTGCATCGATGTCCGCGAAGTGGTCGAGCATGGCGCTGAGTTCGGCGGTCGCCGTGGCAAGTTCGTCGTCGGTGAGGATGAGGCGAGCCAACGTGGCGACTTTGCTCACGTCGTCGGCCGTGATGCGGGGGGATTCGTCTGACACGCCGGTGAGGCTATCCGGCACCGCCCGCCCGTTTCTTTCCAGGTTGACGACAGCCGAAACCTCATCCCTCACCCCATCCCTCACCCCGCCCAACATCCCGTCAGAAATCCCGTCAGAAAAATGATGTCTCATCGTCGCTGGGCGACGCTCATCCCCCACAGAAGCGCAAGGAGCCCGCCGGGCCTCAGTTCTGTGCAGGAAAATGTTCGCTGAGCGACGCTGTCCCAACATTTTTCGGTGGTGGTTGTGCGGGTTAGAAGCCGGTGGTGGCGTGCGGCATCCGGTCGGCGGAGAAGAAGTGGTCGGCGCGCCGGAGCACATCTGCGTTGCGGGCCTCGATGCGACGGGCGCACGTTGCGGCGTGGCGCACGTTGCGGCGCGACGCAGTCAGCCG